>JAGNOB010000394.1 GCA_017990305.1 Leucobacter sp. | reverse complement strand
TCGACGAGCACCCCGAAGAGTGCTCGGTGGCGCTCGTAGAATTCGAAGTACTTCTGCGTGGATTCGGTCACCGAATCTACAAGGTTGTCAGCGTCCAGTGGCACCCGGATGAACTCGAAGATCTCGTGAGTGAGGTCGCGGAGCAGCTCGAGGGTGAGCTCGTGCCGATCGCTGAAATAGCGGTAGAAGGCGCCGGTGGTGAGTCCAGCTGCTGCGGTGATATCGGCGACGCGTACGTTCGCGTATCCGCGTTCTGCGAACAGGGATTCGGCGGAGGCCATGATCCGGGCCCGGGTGTCTCGTCCCTTGGGGGTCGCTGGCAGGGTCGAAGGGGTCGAGGGCGTCGACGCCCTCGATTCATGGCCAGGTCGGCCCTCGCTGAGTGGCTGCGTCACTGCTTACTCGTTTCGTCGATAGATCCCCGCGCCCGTCCCCGCGGGTACACGAGTCAGCGTAGCCAAGCGTCCCCGAAGAGTGGCTGCGGCGCAGCGAGAAACATAAAAGTGACGTCATGTTTACTTTTGTGTAGGGTGAGTGTGGTGACACAGGGGTTACACGACAGGAGCACGCTATGGATCACAAGAAATCGCTCATTCTGGATGCCGCCGAGCAGGATTTCTGCCTGTATGACTGGCTCGATGTCGAATCGCTGAGCCGCTACGAGCGCTTTGCCGACCACAACCGCGATACGTTCCAAGGCCTCACGGATCTTGCCCGCGAGCTCGCAGAGGAGTACTTCGAGCCCCATAGCCGTAAAGGCGATCTCAACGAGCCGAAGCTTGTTGACGGGAAGGTCGAACTCATCCCAGAGGTTTCAGTCGCGCTCGACGCATTCGCGGAGGCCGGATTCCTCGGCGCGACGATGGACGCGGACCACGGCGGCTTCCAGGTGCCGAGCGTCGTCTATCGGGCCGCGTTCATGTGGTTCCAAGCTGCGAACGTTGGCACGGTCTCGTACCCGCTCCTGACGACAGCCGCGGCGAACCTCATCCGCAAGCACGCTTCCGCCGAGCTCGCCGCGAAGTTCCTCCCACCCATGCTCGACGGCAGCTGGTTCGGCACGATGAACCTGTCGGAGCCCGGCGTTGGATCCTCCCTCGGGGACCTCACCACGAGCGCAACCGAGGCCGCCGACGGCACATACCGAATCCGCGGCGACAAGATGTGGATCTCGGGTGGCGACCACGAACTCTCGGAAAATATTGTGCACCTCGTGCTCGCCCGCACGGGCGGCCCTGGGGTGAAGGGGCTGTCGCTGTTCATCGTTCCGAAGTGGCTTGGGGAACCCGGTGCTGTGACCGAGCGCAACGACGTCGCGCTCGTTGGTATCAACCACAAGATGGGCTACCGCGGCACAGTGAATACCGCGCTCTCGTACGGTTCGGGCCTGTTCCCTGTCGGTGAGGAAGCCGGCGCGGTTGGGTACCTCATCGGTGAAGCTGGGCGCGGACTGCACTACATGTTCCTCATGATGAATGAGGCACGCATCGGCGTCGGTGCGTCTGCGGTTGCGCTCGGCATGACCGGCTTCCTCCACGCCCGCGACTACGCGCGCGGTCGCGTGCAGGGCCGCGAACTGGGGTCGAAGGATCCCTCGAACCCGCCGGTGCCGATCATCCGGCACCCGGATGTCCGACGCATGCTTATGCTTGCAAAGGCATATGCCCAGGGCGGCACTGCGCTCATCCTCTACGCTGGCAAGCTGCTCGACGAGAGCGAGGCCGAAGCGGATTCGACGCGGAGCGCCTCGCTGAAGCTGTTGCTCGAGGTACTCACCCCGATCGCGAAGAGCTGGTCGTCGCAGTGGGGGCTCGAAGCGAACGACCTCGCGATTCAGGTGCTCGGGGGCAGCGGCTACGTGCGTGACTTCCCGCTCGAGCAGTTCTACCGGGACAACAGGCTCAATCCCATTCACGAGGGCACCCACGGTATTCAGGCGCTTGACCTCCTGGGGCGCAAGGTGCTGCTCGAGGACGGCGCTGGGTTCGCCGATCTGCTGGGCCGGATGCGCGCAACCTGCGAACGAACCGCGCGAACCGAGCCGGAGCTTACTCGGTTCGTGGCCGATCGCATCGACCGCCTGGAGACCGTCACTCGCGCCCTCTGGGCCGACGGTGATGCTCCGACTGCCCTCGCGAACGCCGCTCACTACCTCGAGGCCGCGGGCGACATTGTCGTCGCGTGGCTGTTCCTCGACCAGCTCACGGCCCTCTCGAATGCCACCGAGACGTTCGCGGCAGAGAAGCGGGCAACCGTCCGATTCTTCATTACGCACGTGCTGCCCCGGGTCGATGCAGACTTCGAACTGCTCGAGTCGAAGGATCGCCAGCTCGTCGACCTCGACGACACCCTTATCTAGTCAGCCACCGCCGGCCTGAGCCCGGCAGAGAAGTAGGAGTACCCGCATGTCCACCATCACGTTTAACTACACGGGCCACACGGTCGTCGTCACGGGAGCCGCCCGCGGTATCGGCCTCGAGGTCGCGCGCGCATTCATCGGTTGGGGCGCCGACACCTTCATCGTTGATTTCGACCCCGAGGCGCTCGCCGAGGCTGCAGCCGACACCGGTGCCCGCACGATCCAGGCGGATGTCACCAATACCGAACAGGTGAATGCTGCGATCGCGCACATTGTCGAGGCCACGGGCCGTGTCGATGTGCTCGTCAACAACGCGGGTATTCTCCGCGATCGCATGCTGTGGAAAGCGGAAGACGCAGACTGGGAGGCGGTTCTTGCGACCCACACCGGCGGCACGTTCCGGTTCTCGCGCGCTGTGGTGCCGCACATGCGTGAGCAGGGCCGCGGGCGAATTATCAACGTCACGTCGTATGCCGGCCTACACGGCAACCCCGGCCAGACCAACTACTCGACGGCAAAGGCCGGCATTAT
>JAGNOB010000393.1 GCA_017990305.1 Leucobacter sp. | reverse complement strand
AGCGACGTCGATCTGGGTGCCGACGAGCTCCGCTGTCACGCCGGGTGGGCCCGCGACGGTCGGGCCCGCGGTGAGCGTCGCGTTGTCAAAGACCTCAGCGAGCTGATCGCTGTAGAGGATGGGGCCGGCGACCTCGCTCTCGTTCTGGAATGTGAGCGTGTAGGTGACCTCGCTGCCAGGATTGAGCACAGTTCCCTGCACGGGATCCGAGGCCTTCACTGCGGTGATGAGCGGCGAGTCGAGCGCGTAGTCTTCGACCTCGCCAGTCATGCTCATGTCGACGGGCTGCAGCTCGTCGGGATTCTCGGCGATGCGGAGACGGAGGAAGGTTCGTTCGCCCTCGGTGGGAACGCTCGAGGATTCCGGTGCAACCCACGTCAGCGTCGCCGAACCGTTGAGGCACTCGGCTGGGCCGCTCTTATCCGAATCTTCAAACACTCCATTGCGTGCCCAGTCAATCCAGCCCGCGACGTGCCCTGAACTTCCATTTGCAACCGTGCAAACGAGCGTGATCTCAGTTGTCTCACCCGGCTCATAATTCACAACGGGAGGGTTGTTGACGTTGAGCGCATCCTCGTCGGATTCGCCGCTGAGCGGTCGTTCGTCGTCGAGCAGAGCGTCCCAGCTGAAGTCGTGCTGGACCTCGGAGTCAATCCTGGTGCCAAGCTTTTGCGCAGGCTCACCCGGTGTGCCGAGCGAAAACCCGGGGGCCCACACGCCCTGAGAAGTCCCTGGCTGTACTTCGCCACCTGACCAAACGGGAGCGTAGAGTGCCCCCGCCTCGCCGTAGCTCTCGGGCGCGTCACCAAAGTCGGTGTCGATGACCATGCCAATCGCGACCGCACCTTTACCGCCGCCCTTCAGCACGACGTCTGCGCTTGTAGCCCCTTCGAGGAACCCCACGGCCATCGGGCCGGGGCCGCGAGCGGGCTCGGGTTGGCCGATACACTCTGGACCATTTGGCATGAGATGCAGACCGTTGTTCTGCGCGCTGACGGTGGCAATGACATCGGTCTGGCAGGCCTCGGGTCGGTAGCGGTCAATCATGCGCCAGGTGGCATTCATGGCCGGCTGGGCCGCACCCACCATCTCGGTGTTGATGATTGGGGCGACGTCGACGAACTCGTCGCCGTACCCGTTTGTCGATTCGGCATCGGCAACGACGAGCCCTTGGAGCGGCACTGGAGTGCTTCGATCTTTGCCGTTGTCGATGAGTTCGGCCTCACACAGAATTCGGAAGCTCGCGGTCGAACCGTCGGTAGTTGTCGCGATGCCGTTCACCAGCTCGTTGTTCCAGCCGGCTGCACCGATGTTGTAGAGGTAGGAGAGGCCGTCTCCCTGGTAGTACCCGGAACGGTACGTGGAGAGTGGGTAGGGCGTGGGAACCGTGGCTTCCTCTGCGATGTTGCCGATCTCACAGGTCGTACGCAATGTGTGTACGCCCACCGTGCGGTCGTTCGAGTAGGTCACAGTGCCGTTTGGTCCGGGCACGATCGGCCCCTCTTTTTCGAAGGAGAACCAGTCGATCGAGGAGCGGTACTTGCCTTCGCCGCCCTCGGCGAAGACAGCCTGCGCGGGCTCGGGGGTGAGCAGCGGCGCTGCGACGACGAGCGATCCCGCGACGAGCGCGACGGCCGCGCCAAGCGCGGCTGCGAGTCGGGAGCCCCTGCGGGCTCGCGTTCGGCGGGAAAGACCGCCCCAGCGTCCGCTTGAATGGGTGGCGGCGGTCAACCGTCTCGTCATTAAGTTTCTCCCCCTGATGAGTGCACAACGTTGTCTGCACGACAGTCACGGACACCACCAACGAAACGTCAACAGTGACCTTCCCGCACGCGCGCTTCCCATGCGCGGGCGTTATCGCCCAATATACACTTGGGTGCCCGCTGTGGATACAGCCAGGGTTCACTGTGGATCGCCCGCGTTCAAGGCCGCGGATAGATCGCTGCCCGGAGGCTACCTCATTCCGCGGCGCGCTCGTCAGCGTTGTTCAGACGCAGCCACTCGTCCCAGTCCGAGGCGTGGCCGCTTGGCTCCTCGCCGCTCGCGGCGAACGCGCGAATCCCGGCGAGCACGTAGTCGAGCTCCCGGAGGTGAATCTCGTTCGAGCGCTCGCGGTCGGCCGTGAGCGAGGGGCGCAGGTGCGTGACGGTGAGCATAATGTCGCCGGGGCCGTAGTTTGCGGCGACAAGCCCGAGCCGACGGTCGATGGCGATTACGTCGGCGAGCGCAACGTGGAGTCTGTCGGAGAGTGCGTCGATCTCCCGAGTCGCTCCGACCCGCCGCCCGAGCAGCGGCATGAGCGGGCCGTTCGCCTCCGAGATATGGCGGCGCAGAAAGAGCTCGACCGCGGAAGCGGGGTAGCCGGGAGTGCCTGCCTTCGCCGCACAGTCCTCCGCGAGTTCGCAGATCGCTTCGAGTGCGATCACGCGGATCGCGTTGACGAGTTCGGTCTTGCTCGGGTAACGCCGGTAGATGCTTGCGACCCCCGTATTGGCCCGCGCCGCGATCTCCGACATCGGCGCTCCCCAGCCCCACTCGCTGAAGACTTCGCGGGCCGCACGCAGGATCGCGCCGTCGTTGCTCTGGGCCTCGCGAGCACGACCTCGCAGCGGCACCGACTCAGCTTCTGGGGAACTCACCCTTCCAAGCTACCGCGATTTCACATAGACTTCTATCGGAACGAAGCATTCCGTTCCGATAGGCCAGGGCATCGCTGCCCACGAAGAGAAGCAGAGATTCCGAGCAGCCATGCAGAACCCGACAGCGCCCTCCCCCAGCACCGCCCCGACCCCGACCGTCGACACGGGGGCCGCGCAACACCCGCCCCTTCGCGAGACAACACCGGCCGCCCCGTCGCGCGGGCTCGTCTTCTCGCTCGCGATCGCGGTGCTCGGC
>JAGNOB010000392.1 GCA_017990305.1 Leucobacter sp. | reverse complement strand
AGCCTGGGCAACTCGAGGCCGATCCCTACCGCACCGCCGTGCTCGAGACCGCGCGAACCCTTGAACAGCTCCCCGACGTGACGGCTGTGCTCACCCCCTTCGGTACTGGCGAGGCGGCAGCCGCAAACACCGACATTTCCCCTGACGGTGAGGCGCTTCTCATGCAGGTGCGGGTCGAAGGCGAGATGACGGGCGCCGACGCGGCGACGGTCGACGGCATCGCGGCCGCAACTGACAGCCTGAGAGAGCAGCTCCCAGCGGGCGCGGAGGTCTCCTACGGCGGCGAGATGTTCTCCGCCGCAGTCCCAGGGCTCAGCCCGACAGAAGCCATCGGTGTCGTCATCGCCTTCGTCGTGCTCATTCTTACGCTTGGCTCGCTCATCGCGGCAGGCATGCCGCTGCTCATCGCGCTCATCGGAGTAGGGGTGTCTATCGCCGGCCTCTTCTTGGTCACGGCGTTTGTGGATCTCACGTCAACGACACCGATGCTTGCGCTCATGCTCGGGCTTGCCGTTGGCATCGACTACACCCTATTTATCGTCAGCAGACATCAGGAACAGCTGCGCTCGGGGCTGGATGTGCGCGAATCGATCGCTCGCGCCACGGCAACATCTGGGTCCGCGGTCGTGTTCGCGGGGCTCACCGTCATCATTGCGCTCGTCGGGCTCTCGGTAGCGGGAATTCCGTTCCTCACCGCGCTCGGCGTCGCAGCCGCGGCGGCGGTCGCGGTTGCGGTGCTCATCGCCGTGACGCTCACCCCCGCCGTGTTGTCGATGGCCGGAATGCGGATCCTGCCGCGCAAGCACCGGCCCTCCGCTGAAGCCATTGAGGCTGCGGAGCCCATCGAGCTCGCGCCAACCCGCGCTGACCGATTCTTCGCGGGCTGGGTGCGCGGCGCGACCAAGCGGCCCGTGGTGACGATCCTCGCGGTGCTTGTCGTGCTCGGCATCGGGTCAATCCCGGCACTGCAACTGCGACTCGCCCTGCCAGACGCGACGTCCCTCGCGGCCGATGACCCTGCGCGCGTCACCCACGAGCTCACCGGCGAGCACTTCGGCGAGGGCTTTAACGCGCCGCTGCTGCTCACGGGCTCGATCATCTCGAGCACGGATCCCCTCGGGCTCATGGACGACTTGAAACGCGAGGTCGAGCAGGTACCTGGCGTCGCAGAGGTGCCGCTCGCGACCCCGAACCCCGGTGCTGACACGGGCATCATCCAGATCATCCCCGAAGAGGGCGCACACGCCGCGAGCACGACGGAGCTCGTGAAGGAGCTCCGATCGCACCACGACGAGTGGGAAGAGAAGTACGGCGTAAGCCTCGCGGTGACCGGCTTCACCGCAGTCGGCATCGACGTGTCCTCCCAGCTCATGACCGCGCTCCTGCCGTTCGGGATCTTCGTTGTCGGGCTCTCGCTCGTGCTGCTCGCAATGGTGTTCCGCTCCGTGTGGGTGCCGATCAAGGCGACCCTGGGCTACCTCCTCTCGGTCGGCGTCGCCTTCGGCGCGGTTGTCGCGGTGTTCCAGTGGGGCTGGCTCTCTGACCTACTGCAGGTGAGCTCAACCGGTCCGGTCCTCAGCTTTATGCCGATCATCCTCATGGGCGTGCTCTTCGGGCTTGCGATGGACTATGAAGTCTTCCTGGTCGCCCGGATGCGCGAGGAATACGTGCACGGGGGAGACGCGCAGCGCGCAATCCAGCGCGGATTCGTGGGCTCAGCGAAGGTCGTAACCGCTGCTGCCCTCATCATGATCGCGGTCTTCGCGGCCTTCGTGCCAGCGGGCGACCCGAGTATTAAGGTCATCGCGCTCGGGCTCGCTGTCGGCGTCTTCGTCGATGCCTTCATCGTGCGGATGACGCTCGTACCCGCAGTGCTCGCGCTGCTCGGCGACCGCGCGTGGCAGATGCCGCGCTGGCTCGCCCGCGTGCTGCCGTCGTTCGACGTCGAGGGCGAGGGGCTCGCGCGCGAGCTCGCTCACGCCGAGTGGCCCGCTGATATGCCGCAGGCACGCATCGGCTCAGATCGGCTCACACTGCGGGGTCGGTCGACGAACCTGAAGACCCCAGCGCTCAGGCTCGCTGCGAGCGAAGCGTTGATCCTCAACCCGCGCGACCCCGTGAGCTTCCCGCTCGCGCAGGCGCTCAGTGGGCGAGGACGCGTCATCGCTGGCACCATTAAGGTCGACGGACTCCTGCTGCCCGAACGCGCGGGATCCCTGCGTGCGCGCTCCGCGTGGGCTGTCCCCGACACCCTTCGCCAGGCCCTGCGCGACGGACCAGCGCTGCTTGTGCTCGACCTGCGAGACGCTGAGCTCGCGCCGCTCCAGCCAGCAGCGATCGCTGACGCTCGCTCCGCGCTCGCTGCCTGGAACGTCGATCGCTCACAGGGGGGCACGCCACCTATCCTCATCGTGCTCGGAGACAGCCGGATCGCTGAACGGCTATTGCCCGACGGCTACACCGCTGTGATGCACGACACCGAACGAACCGAACGCCTCGAACTGGAGGGCGCACGATGACCCCCGCACTCACCCCGCTACGCGGCAAGCGCATCAGCTGGACAACGCTCCTCGGACTGCTGCTTGTGCCCCTCACAGTGGCGGGCCTGTTCCTGTGGGGCCTGTGGAGCCCAAGCGATCGGCTCGACACAGTCACCGCTGCTGTCGTGAACGAAGACGAGCCGATCGAGCTCGACGGCCAGCTCGTGCCGCTTGGCCGAGTGCTCGCGGCCGAGCTCATCTCCGGAGGGGACACCGGTGGCGCAGGCGACGAGCCGCGCCAGAACTTTAGCTGGGTGCTCACCGACTCAGAGGACGCGGCAGCCGGGCTCGCTGACGGCCGCTTCGCGACGTCGATCACCATCCCGAAGAGCTTCTCGGCCGCGGCAACCTCCCTCTC
>JAGNOB010000034.1 GCA_017990305.1 Leucobacter sp. | reverse complement strand
GCGTGGTGTGATCGAGCTCGTCGAGCGCAACGGTCTCTCGTGGGCTGGTAAGCGCGTCGTTGTGGTCGGCCGCGGCGTGACCGTTGGCCGCCCGATCGGCCCGCTGCTCACGCGTCGCGAATACAACGCAACGGTCGTGCTCACGCACACGGGAACGGTGGATCTGGGCGCCGAGCTGCGCCAGGCCGACGTGATCGTCGCCGCGGCGGGTGTCGAGGGCATCGTGCGAGCGGAAGATGTGAAGCCCGGCGCGATCGTGCTCGATGTCGGTGTGTCGCGCAAGACTGACCCCGAGACCGGCAAGAGCCGCGTCGTCGGCGACGTCGACCCGGCGGTCGCCGAGGTCGCGGGGTGGATCTCGCCGAACCCCGGTGGCGTCGGCCCGATGACGCGCGCGCTGCTGCTGAAGAACGTCGTTGAGATGGCGGAGCGCCAGCTGGGCTAGTCGAGGAGTCCCATTCGGCTCGCGCGGAGGATCGCCGCGTCGCGATCCCCGACGCGGAGCTTGCGGTAGACGGCAGCGAGGTGCTTCTTCACTGTCCCGGTTGTGACGAAGAGGCTCTCCGCTGCCTCGCTGGCGTTTCGGTGTTCGCCGATGGCCGCGAGGGTCTGGAGTTCCATCGCGGTGAGGCGCTCGTAGCGCGTCGCCCGCGCATGCGGAGGGATCTCTTCGACGGCGCCGAGAAGATCGCAGATGTCAGCGTCGCGCGCGGCAATGGCGAGCTCTCGGAGCTGTTCGAAGGGCATGCCAACGAGGGCAGACCTGAGGTGATAGCGCTCGATGAGCTTCGCAGCGGTGCCGAATAGGGTGAGCGCCTCGTCGCGCCTGTCGCAGCCCCAGGCCGCGAGGGCGAGCATGAGCCGGCTGTCGACCCGCATGCGTTTGGTCGCGTGCGTGTCACCCGTGCTCTCGGCAATGAGGAACGCGTCGACGTCGTTGCCTGAGAATAGGGCGACCCGCGCGCGCTCAAGCTGGAAGATAGCGGCGTCGGCTGGCGCGGAGCCCAACAGTTGCGTCGCGCGGGTGAGGTTGCCTATCGAGCTGTTGAGCATCGCCTCGAATGCGAGAATGACGTCGCTCCACGGTCGCTGGATCGGGTGAATTCTGCGCGCGGTCCCCAACCCCGCTGTGAGGTGGGCGAGCGCGGCTTCTGCCCCTCGACTCGTCCTGATGAGGGAGGTCTCCGCGATGAGCAACAGCGGCCACAGTTCGAATCGGCGGCCGAGCGGGTGGAGACGTTCCCCCGCGAGCTCGAGCTGCTGCGTGTCGCCCGTCTCCTGCGCGAGGAGTGCGCGGGCGACCTCGGCGCCGCCCGACAGCGTTCCGGGGGCGGTTGACGAAGACGCGGCAGCGAGTTCTTCGAACTGGGCGAGGCGCTCGCTTGTCTTGCGCATATGCCCGTCAATTGCCTCGGTGAGTGCGAGTTCGGAGAGCGCAGCGAGGCGCCAGCCCTCTGTAATCTCGCGGTGCTCGTGAGCTGGGTGGTTGTTCGGGATCGCGGGGTGAGGCGTGATCTCGGTGATGCCGTGGATCCGGGCGAGGATGGCGCGTGCGCCGCGGATGTCGCCGAGTAGCAGCGCGGTGAGCGCGAGTTCAAGATAGATGGCGGTGAGGGCTCCGGCCGCTGAACGTGCAGGGTCGTCGGAGGGGCGCTGTTGCTGCTCTGGTGGCGCAGCGGCGTATAGGTCGAGTCGCCCTTCGACCTGACGCATGAGTGACCCCGCTACCTCGAGTTGTCCGGTCATACGGTTCATCACCATCGCCTGGCTGAGGAGCTGCAGGTGTATTGGGCCCGGAGAGGTGGCGGCGCCTTGGGGTAATCGCCGTTTGAGGCCCCGCCGCCAGAGGTTGAAGAGAAACCGAGAGCGTGATGGTGGCAGATCGCGGTGTGCGTGTTCGAAGACGAGAAGCGCGGCCGTGAACGTCGGGTGGTCGCGAAGCGTGCTCTCAGGCAGCGTCCGTACCACTCGCGCGACAAGGTCAGGAGAGTGCACGATCGCGCTGAAGTTTCGGGCGAGCACGTGCTCTGCTGCTTCGAACTCGCCGGCGGCACAGAAGAGCTGGAGGGCGGTAAGCGGTGCGGTGTCGGCGACCTCCTGCGCCCGGGTCGCGTAGGTGGTTTGCCGCTCTGGTGCGGCAACGACGGCGCGGCGGTGCTCGGCGAACGCCCACCCGACGGAGGGGTGGCAGCGGTATTCGGACGCGGGCGCTGCCCCCGCGGTCGTGAGGAAACCGAGCTCGAGAAGGTGTTCCACGATGGTTGAGGTCGTGGCGCCGTCGGCGCCAGCGAAGTCGCTAACCTGCTGGAAGCTGATCGCATTGAGATCGGCAGCGGCGAGCAGCACGTGCTGCTCGGTGTCGCCGAGGAGTTTGAGCGAGTCGATGGCGAAGGCGCCAAGGTTGCTGAGCGGGTCGAAGCCGTCCGCAGGCGCCGCACGGTCCCAAGCGCGGCGGGCCGATTCGCCTGCGTAGTGGCGATCGCTGCCAATCTTCAGCGTCGCGCTCAGGGCGAGCGGCCAGCCCCGGGTTCGTTCGAGCGCGACGCTCAGGCGTTCGCTCTGCGGTACCCCGAGCTCGCGGGTCAGCGTTGCGGCCTCCTCCTGGGTGAAGCGGAGTTCGTCAACGCCGATGAGTCTGACCCTCGTTGTCGCGGCGACGAGTGGGCCGTCGAGCAGTGTGACGCGGCGCGCGATGACGATGAGGGCAAGCATCGTGGTCGCGCGAGAAAGCTCTGACAGTCTGAGGTCGGCCTCCGCACTCGTCTCGAGTTCGTAGTCGTCGATGACGACAACGATTTCTGAGCGCAGCCGTTTGGCGAGAAACAGCGTCGCCTCGAACGGTGTCTTTCCCGAGCCCTGACCGTGCTCTGCGTAGGGGGCGAGCGTTGCGGCGATGGCTTCCCAGAGTGGCTGCTCATGCAGCTGAGAGCAGCGCACCCAGCTGCTCGGTGTTTTCGGATTGTTGCTGTGTTCGAGCCACGCGGCAACCGTCGGTGTCTTCGCGTAGCCGGTTGGTGCGCAGACAACGGTGAGGCGCTGCTCTCCGAGAATGCCAAGGCCTGCCCTGAGGAGGTGACCTGGGAGCCGCGGCTGGCCGGGCAGCCTGACCCGTGCGACTCCGGTCGGGTTGGGGCGGGCGGGTTCCGCGGGGTCGAGCACGATCTGCGAGCGGCTCATGAGGTGCCTCTCTTGGCGAATGGCGGGAGAAAAGGGGTAGGCCAGCGGGGAACGGGAGAAGGTTCGGGTGAACTCCCTGGCGCGCCCCGATCTCGGGGCGCGCGCTGACGTATTCTCATCACTGGCAGACGTATTAATTATCACATGATGATTATCTGTGTGAAGCGTCTGCCACGCAAAATTGTCGGTGGGAGGCCCTCTCCCGGCAGATGTCGCGCACCAGAGCTGGTCTGCCGCAGGAGTTGGCGGCCAACATCGCGGTGCACAAACGTTCGTTGGAGGACAGTTGAGCAAGCTACGCAGACGGGCGGCGATGACCGCTGCATTGGCGCTCAGCGCACTCATCGGGCTGGCGATGCCGACCGGCGAAACGATGGTCGTCTCGGCCAACGCGACCGCCGCGACAAGCGCGGTGCGGGCTACTCTGAGCGAATCATCGCAGGAGAGCCCGAGCGCACCTCCTCCCGCAGCGGATACGCCGGCTCCAGACGCCACCGTCCCCGAGACTCCCGCTCCCGTCACTCCCGATACGCCACCGCCCGGCGAGGACGCCCCCGGCGCAACGGAGACTCCAGAAGCCGTGGCGCCAGACGCGGCCGATCCTGAGCAGGCCCCCGGCGCCTACCGGCTCACGTGGAGCGTCCGCAACGCCGCGAATGCCCTCCAGCCTGGTGCAACAGTGAGGCTCGAGGGGCCGCGAGCGTCAGGCGGCGCCAACGCGTCGTGGGGGAGCTCACGAACGGTTCCCGACTGCACCCGAGCGCCCTGCGCAGCGACGTCGATGGATCAAGACCCCACCCCGGGGGTCTTCGTTGTGGATCGCCTCGTGTCTGGCAGCTCGGTGACCCTCCTCACGGAGGCTGCCATGCGGCAACGCTTCCGGATCACGCCGCTCACGGCGCCGAGCGGGAACAGCTGGACCTCGCCGGCGTCGCGCGAGATCCCCGCGCTCTCTTCCGGCCAGCAGCACCTGCCCTCACCCAACCCGTGGGCATCACCGACCTACGACTTCGGCGTGCTGCGGGTGCAGCAGATACAGCAGTCCGGGCTGAGCTGCGAGGTCGACAACCTGTACTCGATGAGTGCGGACGGCCAGATGAAACACGTCACGGTTGATCCGGGCCGCACGAGCGGCGTCGTCGCGAATATTGGCCCGAAGGCGACATCGACGGGCAACCCGCACTTCAATGGCCTCGCGATCGGGCCGAGCGGGACTGATGTCTACGCGTTCAACCGCCTCACCTCAGACTCCAGAGTGTACAAGTTCGACGTCCGCGCGAATTCGTGGAGTGAGACGCGTGCGCGGATCAACATTGGACGGGACACGATGCTCATCGCCGGGGCAGTCGACCCCGTCGGAACCTACTGGGCAGGTGGCTACACGGCAAGCAATGCGCTCGATCTGTGGGCAATGAGCGACGACGGGCTCAGGATGGAACGTCGCGGTCGCGTAGATCTCTCGGAATGGGCATCGAGCAACGGCAACGGCGACTTCTCCTTCGACAGCGAGGGCAACCTCTACATCGCCCGCGGCCTCAACGTCGGTACCGACCTTGATATCTTCCGCGTGGACGCGGCGGATCTTGCCGGGGGCACTGGCACGGAGCTCATTCCCGTCTCGGGCAGGCTCCCGACAGTATCGAGCCCGTTCCAAGCCGTCAGCGGCATCGCGTACGATTCGCGGGGCGCGCTCTTCATTGGCGGCGGGGACTCGGTCGGGATTGTGACGCTTCCAGCCACCGAGGAGATCCCGAGGGCGCTCACGCTGCGCGGTACGAGACTCAACAGTTCTGACCTCGCGGCCTGCGGGTTCCCGCCAACCGTGAAGCTGCAGAAAGAGCTCCCCGAGGGGCGCGCGAAGTCCGCCGACCAGTTCAAGCTTGAGATGAAGGTCGCGGGCGAGACGATAGGCGAGGCCCAAACCTCAGGCGGGGCGTCGGGAGTGCAGCCTGACGCGGTTGGCCCTGTTCCCGTGACCTCGGGTGCAAAGGTTGAGCTTTCCGAATCTGCCGTGGGTGGCGCGTCTCTCGCTGGCTACGCCTCGAGCTGGTCGTGTGTTGCGGCTGGCGAGGAGATCGCAGCGGGTCAGGGGTCCTCCGGGAGTGTCACGATTCCGGAGATGCCGCGCGGAAGCGAGGTGCTGTGCACGATCCGTAACACCCCGGTGAGCGCGCAGAAGGCCGCGAGCCCCGAGTCTGGAACGGTCGTCGAGGGCGGCAGCGTCGTGCGCTACGACCTCACGCTCGATAACTCTGCCGGTGAGGGCCCCGTGGTGGCTGACTACTGGGACGCGCTTTCCGACGTGCTCGATGACGCTGTGTTCGTCGACTCGGCTGGCAATCCGACAGCTTCCCAACGGCCTGACGTTGTGACGTCAGGCGGCATCACGTTCTCGGCCGCGCAAGATTGGGACCCGCAGGACAAGTGGCTTCGTATGCGCGGCTCGATCGCGGCGGGCGACACCGGCACGCTGAGTTTCTCTGTGCGAGTGCTACCGAACGCGCAGGACGCTGAGGCGCGTGAGGGCGCCAAGGATCCGCAGGGATACTTCCTGCGGAACAGACTTGTCCGCGGGACAGGCGGGAACACCCCGCCGGCGGTTCCCAAGACGTGCGAGCCGGGTCTCTGCACCGAGCACCCGGTGAGTGCGTGGACGGTGTCGAAGGACTCGCTGCCAACCGACGGCGCGCTCCTGTACAAGGGCGGCAACGTGTTCTACAAGGTCACGGCAGAGAAGCTCAACGCCGAGGCGCCGCTCGCGGGCCTCGTGCTGCAAGACGACCTGACACACGTCTTCAAGTCGGCAGGCTGGGCGCCCGGGGCGACACCGCCAGCCGGCGCGCTCAGCCAAGGCCTCTACCTGTTCAACGCCTCGGGCCGCTCCGTGGGCCTTGACGGCGCACCAAACACAGGCAGCGCCGGCGAGTACAGCAGCGTGCGCGATCTTGCCCAGCCGGAGGAGCGCAACATCGCACCCGGCGGTGCGCCTGAGGATCGCCGCTGGATCCTGAGCTCGGGCGAGGAGCTCAACCTGCCGGCTGAGGCCGTGCGCGCCGAGATGTGGTTCGCGGTGCAGGCAGGCGAGAGCCCCGCGGGAATTCCTGACCCGGGGGCCTGGACGGCCGAGGGGAAGACCCCGGTAACGGGGTGGCAGCTCGTGAACTACGCGACGGGCAGCGCGCAGCAGATCTCGGGCGATTTCGACCCGAACGCGTGCGTCACAGGCACCGACGTTCCGAACACCGCGCTCGCGCCCGACGCTGACCCAGCAGGCGACGACGACTTCCCCGCACAGTGCCAGGTGCGGCAGCAACTCTCGCAGAACTCCTTCACGATCCGAAAGGACGCCGGCGGGCTCGGCGTCGCAGGTCTCGCGGGCGACCCGGCCTGGGGGAGCGACACAACCGGCCTGTGGGACATGGTCGGCCAGCAGTTTGAGATTCGCGACAGCGTGAACGGCAAGCCGAGCGCGTACCCCTCGGTGCAGCTCTGCCGCACCGACTACGACCCAGCCAAGGGGTGGAACGGCGACTGGGTGAGCCCCGCAGCCGCGGCCGACGCGAGCCGCTGGGACTTCGGTGATGGGGAGTCGGCGACGCAGCGCGCGATCCTCGACTGGAACAATGCGAACCCGGGCGACACCCGCCCGGTCTGCGGCACGGTGTCAGAGAGCGGCGCTGGTGCGCAGACGGGGAGATGGCTGTCGGAGGGCCTCGGAGCTGGGGACTATTGGCTCGTCGAGACTAAGGCCCCGAACGCGCAGATCAGCCAGGCGACGCTCGAACGGCGGCCCGTCCCCGGCGTGCAGAAGCTTGCCGAGGCAATCCCGTTCACGGTGTGGCCGGAAGCGAACGGCCCAACCGTCGGTGGCGGCGTGCAAGGGCGCGGCCAGCTTGAGGTCGGGCACAGCTCGGGATCCCTCGTCGAGCGCTGCGACACCGCGAGCGCTGTCGCCGACAGGCCGACGGCGTGTGTCGATCCAGCCGGCTACTTCATGGTCGTCAAAGACCCCGCGCCCGCACCACTTCCGCTCACCGGCGGGCAGTGGCTCGCGCTGCTCGGAGCGGCAGGGGCGCTGGTGCTGCTCGGATCCCTCGCCGCGATCGTGTGGCACAGGCGCCGCGCCGCAGCAGAAAGCCAGGTTGCATGACGCGTCACACAAGCGGGACCGACCCGCCGAAGCACGACCGACCTCCCGTTTCCCGATCCAGATTTCACGAAAGGAAGACAATGTTGAACTTCAAGAAACGAGGGCTGCTCGCGAGCGCGGGCGCACTCGTCACCGTCACGGCGCTCGCGCTTGGCGGATCCGTCGCGGCGCAAGCGGCGACCGTCAGTGAGATGCCGTCGAGCTCCGGCGTCATCATCACGAAGCTCGAGCAGCCTGACCAGCCAGGCACGCCTGCTACCGGCCTCCCCCAGACGAGCGACCTGCCGACGATCTCAGGCGTCAAGTTTGAGGCATTCAAGGTGCCGCTCAACGAAGATCCCCTGACAAACGAGGGGCAGAAGGAGATCGCGGGCACGACGCTCGAAGCCGCGAAGGGGCTCACGGCAGGAGTCGCTGCGACGCGCTCCGGCGTCACAGACGCTGCGGGCCAGATCCACTGGCAGACAGCGGCAGCCGACGACAAGCGCGACGGCCTTGACCTCGAAGCCGGTCTCTGGCTCGTCCGTGAGACTGAGGCTCCTGCCGGCGTCGTGCCAGCGGGTGACTTCCTCCTCGCGATTCCGCTCACCCACCCGGTTGACGGCAACACGTGGCTTGACACCATCTACGTGTACCCGAAGAACCACACGATGGAGGGCTCCAAGACCGTGGAGAACCTCGAGGAGTACGTCGTTGGCTCTACCGTGACATGGCGGATCACGATCGACAACCCGAGCCCGCGCGACCCGGCAACGGGGGCGTACTACCCGGCCGACAAGCTTTGGGTTCAGGACATCCTCGACAGCGAGTACCTGAGCACGCCGAGCGACGGCTCACGCATGAACGTCGTCTCGCCCGCTGGAATGACGAAGGGCGCCGATTACAACGTCGCCGTCGACACCTCAGGCGGAAAGAGCAACATGACGCTCGAGTTCACCGCGCAGGGCCTCGAGAAGCTCTCGCAGGTGCCCAACGAGAAGGTTGAAATTACGCTGCAGACCGTCATCGTGAAGGCCGGCGTTATCGAGAACTCGGCGCGGTTCAGCACGTCGGAGTCGCAGACCTCCCCGAAGGAGATCAAGCCGATCATCATGAAGTACGGTGACTACGCGCTTGTCAAGGTGAGCGAGGGTTCGCCAACGGGTACTACCCCGTCGCTCGCAGGGGCAGAATTCATGGTGTTCACGAGCGAGGCTGACGCGCTCGCCGCAAAGGCGGGCGACCAGGCAGCGCTTGATCGCGCGGCGAAGCCAGCGGTCACCGTGCCGGGCTACAACCCCGCGCTCGGCACCTGGACGACGAATGACGAGGGTCGTGTCGACATCTCGGGTCTGCGCTACAGCGGCTACGCCGACGGTGAGTCGTTTGGTCCGGGCGACCCGCGCTACCTCGAGTACTGGCTCGTGGAGACAAAGGCACTCGAGGGTCACCAACTCCTCGCCGAGCCGATCTCGTTCATCATCGATGAGGATTCTGCGACGCAGACCTCGCAGACGATCGCGAACCAGTTCACACGCGGCGGCTTCCTGCTGCCGCTGACAGGCGGAACCGGAACACTGCTGCTCACCATTGGCGGCATCGTGCTCCTGGCAACCGTGCTCATCATCGCGCGCCGCAGGCAGAACGCAGCGGCCGCTCTCGCTGTCGAGTAACGCTCTTCCCCCTCGGGGGAGTGCGCGGCAGTAGCAGGAAAAGGAAAGGAGGTGTCGGGTGGTTCAAGCGCATGCGCCTACAGCCCCCGGCACCTCCTTGCCCACCCGCCGACGCGGGCGCACCGTTCCGATCGTGCTGCAGATGCTCGCTATGGCGGGCATCGGCGCGCTCGTCTACCCGCTCGCGGCCGATTGGTTCTCGACGCTCGGGCACGACGCCAAGCGGTCTGGCTACGTGCGCGAGGTCGACCGAATGT
>JAGNOB010000033.1 GCA_017990305.1 Leucobacter sp. | reverse complement strand
CGTCACGTTGCTGGCGCGAGGATCGGGGCAGATGGCAATCTCGAGCTCCTCCCGCGTGGCGGCGCCGCAGACATGGCTGGCGCCGCGACGGTGGCGCTACTCACGTGGGGTTCGGGAGCCGAAGGTGCGCGGCTCAAGGTCTGCGCAGCGCCCGAGTGTCGCTGGGCTTACTACGACACGTCGCGCTCACGCAGCCGGTCGTGGTGCGACATGAACGTGTGTGGGGTCCGTCACAAGATGCGCGAATACCGAGCCCGCAAGGATAGCGCATCGCACGACACGAGTGCTCTTTAGGTCCTAGCGGGAGTGCGTCGAGCGGCAGCTTGGGCGGTGCTCCGCCTCTGCCGAACGCACTGGCAGAGTGCCCGCTCTCGCTCGCCTTGGACTGCGGCTTCGGTGAGCGGACATCGTTGCTTCTCGCCGGGCCAGGGTGCTACGGTGCGAGGGGCGCTCTGCCGAAGCCCAGGCCAGCCTTGATGTTGACCGGGTGACGTGTGAGAAGGGGAATGCAGTAGTGAATGACGCGTACTTCACCCGTGAGGGGCCCGCGCGGTTCCGCCCGACCGACCTGGTCGGAGGTGGCTGGGATCCGAACGAGCAGCACATCGCTCCGGTGATCGGCCTGATCGCGCATGCGATCGAAGTTGATCGTGACAGCAGGGGGCGGGAAGAGCTGCAGCTCACCCGGCTCTCGTGCGACATCTTGGGGACACTACCGTTGGAGCCCGTGGATATAGAGATTACGGTGCTTCGCCCGGGGCGGACCATTGAGCTCGTCGAAGCGCGCCTCTCCCACGCGGGCCGCGACGCGGTGATTGCGCGCGCATGGCTGAGCCACACCTACGACACGGCGGCAATTGCCGGGTCAACGCTCGAGGCTATCGCTCGACCGGACGAGATTCCGGCGTGGGAGTTCGGGCTGGCGTGGCCCGGGGGCTTTGTGAACTCGATCGAGGTGCGGCGCTCGAGCGATACGCCTGGGCGGGCGATCGCATGGATGCGCACGCAGATTCCGCTCATCGCGGGAGAACAGGTCAGCCCAACCGCCGCGGCCCTCGCACTCGTCGACGCCGCGAATGGCATTGCGGCCAGGGTGTCATCCGATGAGGTGCTCTTCCCGAACCTTGACCTCACCGCCCACCTCGTCCGAGCGCCGGAAGGGGAGTGGACGGGAGTCGATACGAGGGTGACGTTTGGTGCCGAAGGCGCTGGGCTTACTCAGAGCATCTTGCACGACGTGAACGGTCCAATCGGGGCGGTCGCGCAGACGCTTACTGTCCGACCGCGCTAGCTTCCCATCGCGAGCTCCCCGTGGATCGCTGGCGCAAGGACGTCGAGAAAGGCCCGTTGGGGAGCCCGTATTTGATGCGTTCGCCATCACGCGATCACGAGTCCTCCCCAACGGGAGCCTCGACGGCTGACAGGTACGAGGCGCACCCCAGCAATGGGGGATCCGATCAGGCTCGCGGGATCACCGGGAGCAGCACGTATGGGCGCTGCTCTGGGGTGGACACGAGGGTGGTATCACCGCTGAAGACTTCGGCGATTCGCTCCTCGGCGTCGCGGTGGATGTAGATGCCGTTACCACGCATTTCGACTCCGTAGAGTACCGGCCAGGGGCCGTCGCCTGGGAGTTCGACGTCGCGTCCCGAGACCGTGACAGCGACCGTGTAGCCCCGTGGCACAATGACGCTCGTTGGCCACACCTCGACGTCAAGCTCGTAGGTCTCGCCGGGCACTACAGGCAGCGCCTCGTCGTGACTGTGCCACGGGCGGTATGGCTCGCTCCGCTCGTGATCGAGCTTGCGGTGGCTCATGCGCAGCCAGCCAGTCGCAACGAGTCCGTTCGGGTCGTTCGCAGCGACGAATGTGACGTCGTCGCCGTTCTGATCGAAGACGCGCAGGGTGACAAATACATCCGCGTCTGCGGAGGAAGTTGCCGCGAAGAGCTTCGCCGCCACGGGGCCGGTGATCTCAAGCTCGTCCTCGAGCGGGGCGGTGCGGAACGTCAGCCCCTCGCCCGTGGCGACGAAGCTTGCCTGTGACTCGCCAACGGGTTCCGTTGTCGCGAGCGTCATGGAATCAGCGTCGAGAAAGAACTTGGTCCACGCCGTCCGAGCGAGCGGCCACTCCTGCTCGTCGCGGTCGGTGAAGGATCCGTCGACGTTGCGCAGTCGCAAGTGCACTGGTGCCTGGTGCCAGGTGTCCTCACCCTTCAGGAAGTGATCGAAAAACGCTTTCTGCATCGTACGCCCGTACTCCGTGTAGAACTCGGTGAAGTGTTCGAGGCCGTGGATCTCCAGCCACTTCTGCTCGCTCCCCGCGGCGAGATAGCCCTCGACGTTGCCGCGGAGGTGCAGCGAGTTGCCGCCCCAGTTGCCGCAGGAGAGCACGGGCACCGAGACAGCGGAGAGATCGACGTTTCGTTCCGCGTAGTAGTCGTCGTACCATTCGTGATTGAGGATCTCCTGTCTGATGTCGATGCGGTTCGCGTCGAGTTCCGCCTGCGTGAGATCGGTTGGGCCTGACACCAGGTCGCCATTGATTTGGCTGGTGTGCCCGCGTGAGCCAAGGCCGTGCTGCAGGCTCTCCACCTGCAGCGGATACCAGAGCGACGTCATGTCGTGCTTGATGCCGCCGTGCCGTGCTGTCTCGCGGTAGTAATCGGAGCTGCCCTCGAATGGGCAAATGGCGGCAAGGTGTGGCGGGTTCATGGCCGCGACTCGCCACTGATTCATCGCGTAGTACGAAATGCCGAGGAGTCCCACCTTGCCGTTGCTCCACTGTTGGACGCCTGCCCATTCGATACAGTCGTAAAAATCCTGCGACTCACGCGGCGACCAGCAGTCGATCTTGCCGGGGGAGCGTCCGGCGCCACGAGAATCAACGCGGATCACCACGTAGCCCTCCGGAACCCACTTCTCCGGATCCACCGTCTCCCAGGTCATATATTTCGCCGTGGTGTTCTCGAGTATTTCGGGGTAGGCGGTGACGATGCGGTTCCACAGCGGTGCGTAGCCCTGCTCGAAGTGGAGGCCTTTCCCGTATGGGCCATAGGTCATCAGTACGGGGTAGGTGCCGTCTCCCATTGGACGATACACGTCGCAGCGCAGCACGATCCCGTCGTCCATCTCAATTGGTACGTCCCAGTCGATGCGCATGTTGTCTTGGTCAACCGTGCGCACGTGGCTGTCTTGCATGTCGTACATTCCAGAATCTCCCTTGATCTGTTCTCGTAAACTAACTGTACGTATTGCTAGTATTGCTCGCAACCCCGACAATGTGCACCGGAGCGAAGGAGCCCCCACATGCGCCAAATCATCGACATCTCAGTCCCACTGCAGGCCGGTATCGCCTCTGATCCGCCAGGGCACACACCAGATATCGAATACTTTGACCACGACGCAACCGCCGCAGAGGTCGTCTCGTACTTTCCCGGCGCGCAGGTTGGCGACCTGCCCGACAGTGAAGGCTGGGCTATTGAGCGCGTCACCGCGACAACCCACACGGGTACGCACCTTGACGCCCCGTACCACTTCTCAAGGACTATGGACGGAGGCAAGCGCGCGATCACCATCGACGAAGTGCCGCTCGACTGGTGCTTTCAGAGCGGCGTAAAGCTCGACTTTCGCCACCTTCCCGACGGCTATGTGGTGACCCCGGCAGACATTGACGCCGAGCTCGAGCGCATCGGGCACGTGTTGCAGCCGCTCGACATCGTGCTCGTGAACACGAGCGCCGGGGCCAGATACGGGGAGGACGACTTCCTCGCCAAGGGGTGTGGTGTCGGGCGGGCGGCAACCCTGCACCTGTTGCGACAGGGAGTGCGTGTGACCGGCACGGATGCCTGGAGCTGGGACGCGCCCTTCCGGTACACGGCCGAGCGTTTCGCGCAGAACCAAGACGCCGGGATTATTTGGGAGGGGCACCGCGCAGGTCGCGAGATCGGTTACTGCCACATCGAAAAGCTCGGCAACCTCGAAGCACTACCGGCTCACGGGTTCCAGGTGGCCTGCTTTCCCGTGAAGATCCACGCAGCCTCTGCGGGGTGGACGCGCGCGGTCGCCATCATCGAGTAGTCCGAACCCCAAACCGAACCCCAGACCCAGATCAAGGAGCATTTCTTGCGCATCGCATCGATATACATCAACGGCACCCGCCGCTTCGGACGCGTCGAAGGCGCGACCTTCACTCCAATTGGCCACGGGCAAGATCCGCTGGACCTGCTCAGCGCCGGGGCCGAAGCCGAGCTCGAGTGGGACGCGCCGGTGCCATACGACCCGACTGGCGTGCTCGAGCCGCCCTTGCCGATCTCCACACTCAGGGACTTCATTACGTTCGAGCAGCACACTGCGGGCTCGCTGCGAGCCGTGACGGGGAGCACCGAGGTGCCCGACGCCTGGTTCGAGGCCCCGACGTTTTACTTCACCAACCCGTATGCCGCCGTCGGCTCCGGCCACGAGGTGATCGTTCCGCCAGGGTGCGAGGTTTACGATTTCGAACTCGAGGTGGCCGCGGTCATTGGCGCGGACGGGTTCAACCTCACGGTCGATGAAGCATGGGAGCATATCGCCGGGTTCACGATCCTGAACGACTGGTCCGCGCGCGACCTGCAGCAGCGCGAAATGCGCGTCGGGCTCGGACCGGTTAAGGGCAAGGACACAGCGACGACGCTTGGGCCAACGATCGTCACCAAAGACGAGCTTGCTGAGTACTTTTCCGGGGGTCACTACGGCCTGGAGATGCAAGTCTTTGTCAACGGTGAGCTGATCGGCGGGGATTCCCTCGGGAACATGGCGTGGACCTTCGCCGAGCTCGTCGCGTATGCGAGTCGGGGCACATGGGTGCGGCGCGGTGACGTGCTTGGCTCGGGGACGAGCGGTGGCGGCTGTCTTGCGGAGCTCTGGGGCTGGAATGGATCCCACGAACCGGCACCGTTGGCGGTGGGGGACACCGTCACGATGACCGTGCAGGGCCTGGGGTCGATCTCCAACCGAGTCGTAGCGGGCCCGCCGCTACACCCGGTCCCCGCGGCGAGGCGCGTGCCTTGGGCGCAGCCTCCCGGTCGCTAAACGGTTGCCAAGGGGGCTCAGCCGTGACGGATACCTGCACAGATGAAACTGTGCAGGTATTCGAGCCTGGCTTGTGCTCCAGTTTCGCCCACAATCCGGCGGCCGCGTTCGCCGACGTTCGTGGAGATGTGCGCGCCGACGGCGAACAGGTATGCCCACTCGTGGAAGCCCTCGGGCTTACCCGGGACGATGCGCATGAGGGTCGCTATGAACTCACGTGCCATGGGGTCGAATAGCGTGTCCATGATGTCGCGATCGTACGCGTGAGGATCGCCAGCCTCGCGCAGCACGATCGTCAGATAATTTGCCACACGATCATCATCGATACTGTTGCTGCTGATCCTGAGGAACGCTGACACTGCCGATTCCAGCGCGTCAGGGGCGGTGACGTCGATCTCTCGCAGCTCCCGCATGCGGCTTTCGTTCAGATGCTGGTGGTGCTCAAAGATGGTGCGATACAGGTTCAGCTTCGTTTCGAAGTGATAGACCACGAGCGGCAGCCCGACTCCAGCCTCGTCTGCGATATTCCGCATTGATGCGGCATCGAAGCCTTTGTCGGCGAACACAACTTCGGCCGCACGCAAGATGTCTTCTCGACGACTCGGTCTGCTCATGGTGCATCCATTATGGCATTGGGCTGTGCGAGACAGGGCTAGCTGCTGTCCGAGTCAGGGCCAGCTGCTGGGCCAAGCGCACCGAGTGCGTGCACTCACTCTGTCGGATTCCGCTCCGTAGCTGACGCGTTCTGCTCATACATCAGATCTAGGTAAGGCTAGCCTAAAAGATGCGAGCGCGAGCCGCTCTGCCCTCGGACCACCGGGGCACTTCGTTCTTCTGATCTGAAAGAAATCATGACACTTGTGATGCCCAATTATCGCCCTGCCGCCCTGCTCGCCGGGGCCGTGACCGCGCTTCTCCTCCTCTCGGGCTGTGCCACTACCGCGGAAAACTCTGGGGGATCCGCCGCTGCTACCGATGTGGCGGCAAGCAGCGCGCTGCTGCCGGAAGCGGAGGGGAACACGACGTACCCGCTCACGCTCGACACCCCGTTCGGCGAGACGGAACTCGTTGAGCGGCCTGAGCGCATAGCGATCGTCACCACGGCAACACCCGACACAGACGCACTGCTCGCGCTCGGTGGGATACCGGTCTTCGCGCCCTCGACTATCGAACGCAATACCTGGCTCGATGCCAGCCAGACCGACCGCATCGAGACGGTCTGGGAAGCGAGCCCGGATGTTGAGCTCCCGGCTGAAGCCGTCGCCGCAAGCAAGCCCGACCTCATCGTGACGCTGCAGGCGCTCGATACCTTCGACCAGAAGACCTTCGACCAGCTGAGCGCGATTGCACCGGTGCTGTACGCAGCCGTCGACGAACTCAGCTGGCAGGAGCTCACTGAGACACTCGGCGACACAGTCGACCTCGGCGACAGCGCCCGGGAAGCTGTGCAGCGCACGGAGGACACCATCGTGAAGACCCGAGAGGAGCACCCAGAGTTTGCGGGCAAGACGGCGACACACGTCATCGCCCACTCCGAGAAGGCCGGCGCGTTCTACGCGAGTACGCCCGGCTCGAACACTGAGCAACTCTTCAACGAGCTCGGTTTCGTGTTGCCCGAGGCAGCTCAGTCCATCGCGCCGGGCACCAAGATCAGCGACGAGCTCATTGGCCTCATCGACGCCGACTTCCTCCTCATTAGCACCATTACTGAGCCAGAGTTCTTCCTGGATTCTCCGCTGCTCGAAACCGTTCCTGCGGTAGCCGAGGGACGAGCGGTAATCGACCCAGCAGAAGCAGGGACAACGACGAACAACTTCGCGTGGGGACTCAACCAGCAGAGCGTACTGAGCATTCCGTGGCTCATTGAGCGACTCGCTGAGATGGGGTCCGAGGCGCTTAACTAGCGGGCAAAGTTGGGAACTCGAACAGGCATGAGCACGCTCAAGCGTCGCCCAGCGGCCACGAGGTCGCATGCGCCACTTGCCCGTCGCCGCGTGATCGGCGCAGGAGTCATCGCAGTGGGGCTACTCCTCACGGTGCTGGCCAGCCTCACCTTCGGAGCGAATCCGCTGAGTATCGGCGAGACCTGGGCGGCCATCTTGAGCCCCGACGGTTCGGAGGCCGCAAGCATCGTGTGGAAGCTCCGGGCGCCCCGCACCCTCGCCGGCATCCTCGTCGGGGCCGCGTTCGGTGTCGCCGGAGCGCTCATTCAGGCGCTCACACGCAATCCGATTGCCGACCCTGGCATCCTCGGCGTCAACGCCGGCGCGGGATTTGCTGTGACGATAGGAATCGGTGTGTTCGGGGTCACCGGAGCCAGCCAGTACGTATGGTTCGCGTTCCTCGGCGCCGCGGCAGCAACACTGCTCGTGTACCTCATTGGTTCCGTCGGCGGGGGGATGGCCTCGCCGGTCACCCTCGTGCTTGCGGGAGTCGCGCTTGGGGCTGTGCTGAATGGGTTCTCGACTTTCCTTTCGCTCCTTGACCCCGACACTTTCAGGGCGGTGCGCACCTGGGGGCTCGGGTCAATCGAGAACACGGGCCTCGCTGACACGCTGAGCGTGCTACCGATGCTGGCAGTTGGAATGCTCCTTGCAGTGTTGGTCTCTGGTGCCCTGAACTCCATGGCGCTCGGCGACGACCTAGCTGCAACGCTCGGCGTTCGCGTCGTGCGCACCCGGGTACTGGTGATCGTCGCGGTCACCTTGCTCGCGGGCGGCGGCACCGCGCTCACGGGCGGCATCGGCTTCGTCGGGCTGATGGTGCCGCACATCACCCGCTGGCTGTTCGGGCCCGATCAGCGGTGGATCATCGCGACGTCCGCACTCGCGGCGCCGGTGCTTGTGCTCTTCGCCGACGTCCTTGGTCGCGTGATCGCGCGACCCGGAGAAGTGGAGGTGGGGGTCTTGACTGCTGTCCTTGGTGCGCCGGTGTTGATCGCGCTCGTGCGCGGGCGAAAGGTGAGCGGGCTGTGAGCGTGTCGGCGAAGCAATTGGATTTCGGTTACCGCTCACGCGTCATCCGCACGAGCTGGCTGTCGCAACGCGTCCCGGTGCGCACCGCTGTCGTTTCGGCGGTGCTGCTCGTGGTCGCCAGCCTGGTTGCGGCGTTCGCGATCCGATTTGGAGACTTCCCGCTGACACTACGCGAGGTCGTTGCAGTGTTCCTCGGATCGGGTGACGAGTTTCACCGCATGATCGTGTTGGAATGGCGCCTCCCAGTCGCCGTGGCAGCTGTCGTCTTTGGGGCATTGCTCGGGATCGGCGGTGCCATCTTCCAATCGTTGACGCGAAATCCGCTCGGCTCGCCCGACATCATCGGCTTCGACGCCGGCTCATACACGGCCGTGGTGCTGTCGACTCTCGTCTTCGGCAGCTCAAGCGCCTGGTCTCTCGCAGCGGCTGCCCTTGTCGGCGGGCTCGCCACGGCGCTGCTCGTCGCGCTGCTCGCCTATCGGAACGGCTTTCAGGGCTTCCGACTCATCATCGTCGGGATCGGGGTATCGGCCGTGCTCGGCTCAGTGAACTCGTTCCTCATCACGCGTTCCGACTCCACAGACGCGATCGCGGTTGGATTCTGGGGCGCGGGGTCGATCACCAGGGTGTCCTGGGCGACACTGTTACCGTCACTCGCGATCGCCGCTGTGCTCTGCGGTGCCGCGGTTGTGCTCGCCGCGAGCCTGCGGCAGTTGGAGCTCGGTGATGACGTCGCGGTGGCGCAGGGGCAGCGCATCGGCGTAGCCAGGCTCGGACTCCTCGTGCTCGGGGTCGCGACGACAGCGCTCGTGACAGCAGCGGCCGGCCCGATCGGTTTCATCGCGCTTGTTGCGCCGCAGCTTGCCCGACGCGTCACACGGTCGGCGGGCACGAGTCTCCTCTCGGCGGCGGCGATGGGCGCCGCCCTGCTCGCGACGGCCCACCTCGCGTCAGTCCTCATTGCCCAGGCGTACCGTGCGATCCCGGTAGGCCTCATCACGGTGTGCCTGGGCGGCCTGTACCTCATCTGGCTCCTGATTCGTGAAGCCCGCCGCAACAGTGGCCGCTCCACGTGAGTTCACTCCCACTAGAAGAAAGCACTGTATGGACGAGCACTCTGTCCCCACGCCCACCGAGGCTCCAGACCGACTACGCGTTGAGGCCGCTACCATCGGCTACGACCGCCGCGTCAT
>JAGNOB010000391.1 GCA_017990305.1 Leucobacter sp. | reverse complement strand
GGCTCAGCCGGGTGCCCGTGGATGATGTGATCTCAGTACAGTGGGGTCAGCCGCGCGGCTTGCCGCAGCCACATGAGGCGCTGCCGCAGCGACACGCGTCCCCTCCGCAGCAGCCGCAGCCGCCGTTGGTGCAGCAGCCGTCGCCGCTGCCGTCGTCGCCGCTGTCGCACGCCGCACTCGCGCGCGCGTCTGCGGGAAGGTTCATCGCCGGGTTCTGGTCGAGGAAGCCGTGCGGCTTGAACCAGAAGCCCGAGTAATCGACGGGCATAATCGGCCAGTCCTCGGTGCGCGGAATGTGTGTCGGTCCGAAGGAATGCCAGAGCACGATGTCCTCGCCGTCGAGCGAACGGTCGGCGGCCGTCCACGCAGGCAGGCCATCGCCCGGTTGCCGCGAGTTCGGGGCGAACCCCGCGGGGTAGAGCTCCTCCGCGTCAAACTGGGTGCCCCAGAGGTGCTTGGTGGCGAACGCTGCGCGACCGTGCACGGTCGACTCCGGCTGCGCCGCGAGCAGCATCTTGCCCTCGGGAATGAGCCAGTACGCGGTCGGCTTCCCGACGTAGTTCGTGCGGTGCGCTGAGCGTACCTCCCAGACGCGCGAGGCAAGGCCATTCGCGATGCGTTGCGCCTCGAGCTCGCTCGTGAGCTGCCGGTTTGTCCACGTGAACGCATTGCCGTAGGGATTGTCGGGGCCTGTCGGGATGCCCGCGGCCTCGATCTCGTGCAGCGTGTTGTCCTCGCCGTCGATCGCGACATCGATACGTGCGCAGAAGATGTGCTGGTGCACTGGCGTAAAGATGCCGGGCGCGATCTCGGGCCCGTGCGGATCCTCACTGCCGGGAATGCCGGCACCGGCGAACACGATACCGGTCGCCTTTGCCTCCATCTGGATCGAGCCGTCGAGGTAGAAATACCAGAAGAACCCGTAGTCGTAGTTGCCGATCGTCGTGAAGTAGCTCACCACGAGGCGGCGGCTGCGCCGAGTCTCGGCGTTGCCTGCGAGGTCAGTGTGCTTCCAGAGGATGCCGTAGTCCTCCTCGTGCATGCACACCGCTTGAGGAATGACCACAGGGTTGCCGTGATCGTCGGGAACGAACGCGTCGAAATAGTGGATCACGCCGAGGCAGTCGCAGCCGAGCGCGAGCGAGTTCGCGTTCTTCCCGAGCAGGTACTCGCCCGCGTCGAAGTAGCTGATCCAATGCCGACTCACCGAGGTGTCGCCGTACGGCACCACCATTTCGGGCACGCTCGCGCGGGTAGCTACGGAGCGATCCTCGTCGCCGTCGCGCCACGTCACCTGGTTGAGAACCAGCCCCTCCTGCTGGTTAAACCCGACCCTGAACTTCCAGTTCTCCCACTGCACCAGGCTGCCATCGACCGAGAACGACGGGCCCTCCGGCTGCGTGATCTCGATGGGCTTCAGCGAGCTGCGTGCGGGGCCCTGAACATCGAGCGTGTAGTTGCCGTGCTGCTGCGGGACCGGGACATCGCCCTCGTCGTCGAGCTTGAAGACGCGGCGCTCCGTGAGATCCACGTGGGCGACGAGGCCCTCGATGGGGTGCGCCCACGGGCTGTCGGACTCGGAGAAACGGAGGTAGGTGTGCGACCGAATGATCCGCTTTCCCACCTCGTCATCGCGGTCGAAAAAGCCAGGCGCGAGCGGCGAGCAGAACGCGAGCTCCATGTGATCCTCGAGGCCGCGGCGGCGCATCGCAGCCTGCCATTCGGGGGAGGCCTTCACGATGTCGGCAGCGTCGTCGTACTCCTCGAACAGGTACTGCGGCTGGCCGTACGGGGCCGATCCCGTGTCGAGCACGCTCAGCGAGTCGATCTCGCCGCGGCTCACCGACACGATGGCCTCCGAGGAGACCCCGGTCGCGCGGTCGAGCAGCGTCACCCGGATCCGGCGATCCAACGCGTCGCCCTCACGCCACGCCGCCAAAACGTCCTTGGGTGGGTCGACGGGGAGCATCCGCGGCACGCGCGTGTGCTCGGTGAAGTGGCCGGCATCGACGAGAATCCGCCGAGCGGCCGCGATCTCGTCACCCGTCAGCGGATCCAGCGGGTGCCGCGGCTCGGCAGGGGTCGACACCCGCTTACCGTGCGTGTGCGTGGTGTCGGGGGCATGAGAGTCGTGAACGTGCGTCATTGAATCGTCCTTGTCGCCGTTGAAAGATGGTGAACCACGCTGAGTATCGCAGGGCGCAGCTAGCGGGGTCTTGCACGTGGGCGCAGCGGGGTTGACTCGGGGTGACCGAAGCCTCCCTACCCGGCGCGGAGCTCGCTCGGTGAGACCCCATACGCCGCTTTGAACACACGGCTGAAGTGCGCCGCGTCGCTAAACCCCCACCGCGCAGCGATGGCGGCAGCGGTGCGGCCATGCAGCGCAGGGTCGAGCAGATCAGTGCGGGAACGCTCGAGCCGGCGCTCGCGAATGAGACTCGACACTGTCGTGCCGGCCTCGCGAAACAGCACGTGCAGGTGCCGCTTTGAGATGAAGTGCGCGGCTGCGATGCTGCCGGGGGAAAGCTCAGGGGAGCCGAGATGCTCCTCGATGTACGCGTAGATCCGCTGCAGCAGCAACTGATGCGGATCTCGCTGCGCGGCCGACGCATCGAGCACCTCGGCGCAGAGCGTGCTGATGAGGTCAAGGCTCGTGTGCGCGAGTTTCGTGCGGACGCCCGACGTGAGCGGATCGAGCTGGGCGGGGAACTGCGACAAGAACCCGGCGATGACCGGCGCGAGACCACCGTGCTCGTGGCTGAGCGACGCCGCCGAGAGCTGTTCGGTTAGGGGGACAGGCAGATCGAGTCTGTCTTTGGGGAACATGACAATGAGCGAGCGAAAGGCCTCGTCAAACCCCAGCGTGTATGGCCGCGAGGTGTCGTAGATCGACAGGTCGCCTGGCCGCAACA
>JAGNOB010000390.1 GCA_017990305.1 Leucobacter sp. | reverse complement strand
TGGTCGCGATGCGCATGATCTCGCGCATCCGATCATCCATCTCGATGCGCGCTGCAATGTAGAGCGTGGTCGCGGGAATCTTGGTGCGCAATGCTTCGAGCACCGCGTTGCGGCCGGTCACGAGCTCTGACTCGTCTGTCTTGCGGGTGCTCGGGCCGCGCCCGCCACCACCACCGGCGCCGCCCTGATGGCGTGCCTTCGCGGCTTCGTACCGCTCGCGTGCTGCCTTCGCCTTGGCGGCGGGGTGATACTCGCGGTCCTCTGCGCGAGGCGTCGGGCCACGGCCCTCGAGCGCCTGGCGACCCTGACCTCCAGAACCGACGCCCTTGCCGAGCCCCTTCTTGCGTACGGCGCCTGTGCGCCCCTTCTTATTGCTCATATGAGACTCCAGCGGGTTCCGTTCGGATTGTCTTCAAGGATGATTCCAGCACCAGCGAGGCGATCGCGGATCGCGTCACTCGTGGCGAAGTCTTTGTGTGCGCGTGCATCGGCACGCTGCTCGATCAGGCCGACAATGAGCGCATCGAGCGCAGTGTCGGCGGCGGCGTTCCCAGAAGCCGCGCCCCATACACTATCGCGTGGATCGAGTCCAAGCACATCGAGCATCGCGACGACCTCGATCGCGAGCCGAACGAGCTCATCGCCGTCACCCGCATCGATGGCTGTATTTCCGGCACGAACAGCCTCGTGCAGCACCGCGAGCGCTTGCGGAATTGCGAAGTCGTCGAGCATCGCGGCAGTGAATGCTGCTGGCAACGATTCGGTGGTTGCCGCGCCGTCGAGCGGCGCGAGGTAGAGCTGCGCCACGCCCTCACCCGCGGCGCGATCTTCACCTGACGCGACCATGAATTCCTCGGCGCGCTCGAGGAAGCCCTCGATCCGCTCGAACGCCGCTGCGGCTTCGGCAAGCGAGCCCTCAGAGTATTCGAGGGTCGAGCGATAGTGCGCGGAGCCCAGGAAGTAGCGGAGCACGATTGGCCGAGCCTCAGCGAGGAGGTCGGCGGCGAACAGCGAATTGCCGAGCGACTTTGACATCTTCTGGCCGCCCGTGTTCACGAGCCCGTTGTGAATCCAGTGGCGCGCGAAGCCCTGCCCCGCCGCGCGCGACTGGGCCAGTTCGTTCTCGTGATGCGGGAAGCGCAGGTCGAGCCCACCGCCGTGGATGTCGAAGGAGTCGCCGAGGTAGCGCGCTGCCATAGCCGAGCACTCAATATGCCAGCCCGGGCGCCCCAGCCCCCAAGGGGACGGCCACGAGGCCGAGTCGGGTTCGGTTTCGCGGTGTGCTTTCCAGAGTGCGAAGTCACGCGGGTCGCGCTTCCCAACGGGCTCGGAGTCCGCAGCGTCCTCCATTTGGTCACGCTGTTGCCTCGTGAGCGAGCCGTAGTCGGGCCAGGAGCCGGTATCGAAGTACACGCTCGCTGAGCCGTCATTCGCCTGGTAGGCGTGCCCGCGCTCAATGAGTTGCTCGATGAGGCGGATCATCTCGCCGATGTTCGCTGTAGCCCGCGGCTCATACGTGGGCGCGAGCACGCCGAGGGCGTCGTATGCGTCGGTGAACTCCCGCTCAATGCGGTACGCGAGCGCCCACCATTGCTCAGTGCCACCGGCCTCTGCTGCAAGCCGAGCGTTGTCGAGGATCTTGTCGTCGATGTCGGTGACATTGCGGATCAACGTCACATCGTGGCCTGTTGCACGGAACCAACGGCGCATCTGGTCATAGACGAGCGTGCTGCGGAGGTGGCCAATATGCGGTGACGATTGCACTGTGGGACCGCAGACGTAGATCCCGACCGTGCCCGCGTGCTGCGGGACGAAGTCGACGATTGCCTGCTCGTGCGAGTCGTAGATGCGTTGAGTCACGCCCCCAAGCCTACCGTTTGCATTCCCGCGGCCCGGCGAATGTTGCGATTTGGCGTGAGCTATGCAATCTCTCCGGAGAAGAAGAACTGCATCTGCCGCGAGACGCCGACCGCGTGATCACCGAAACGCTCGTGGTAGCGGCTTGCGAGCGTGGCGTCGACGAGCCCAAGCGCGTCGGCGTTCACCTTGTCGCTGAGCATCTTCGTGAAGACCTTCGCATGGAGCTTGTCAAGGTCGTCCTCGAGATCACGGATCTCCATGATGATCGCCGGATCCTGCTCGCGAAGAAGCCGCACGACTGCCTCAGCCATCTCGACGTCGAGCGCGCCCATCTTGGTGAAGGTCTTACGCAGCCCCTTCGGGATCGCGCTGTCCGGGTAGCGGTAGCGCGCGAGCTCGGCGATGTGCTCGGCGAGGTCGCTCATGCGTTCAAGCTCCGAACTCATGCGCAGCGATGCGACGACGAGGCGAAGATCCGACGCGACCGGTGACTGCCTGAGCAGAATGTCGAATGCGAGTTCGTCGAGGGCGAGCGCAAGCGCGTCCACCTCATCCGAACGTTCGATAACGTTCTCGGCGAGCTCCGCATCCGAGCTCCCGAAGGCGGTGGTCGCCTCGGAGATCGATGCTTCGACGAGCTCTGCCATCAGAGCGAGCCGATCCTGCAACTCACTCAGCGACTGCTGGAATACTGCGCGCATGGTGTCCTTTCGTGGCCAACCTCTTACGTACTTACTTTCGCTTCCCCCGGTGAACTACCCGTCACTACAAGGTAAACAGTGGACGAACTCTTCACTACCTCGTGCGCGGATGGATCGCTCCCGTTTACGATGAAGACATGCTCCCGCTTGCCGAGCTCCCGAAGCTCCATGGCCTCCCCGAGACCGCTACCGCGATACTCGATGGGCTCGACGTGTTCGCTGTCATCCTTGACCGTGATCTCACTGCTGTCTATGCGAACGCTGTTGCGCGCCGCAGCGAGACCCCAACAGAGCTCGGATTGCTGCGCACACGCGAGTTTCAGCAGCGCGCACAGCATGTCCTCGCAAGCGGCG
>JAGNOB010000032.1 GCA_017990305.1 Leucobacter sp. | reverse complement strand
CTCACGCCTATCATCACGAGCTCGTGGATCGCGGCTGGGCGGTGCTCACGCTCAACCCGCGCGGCAGCGACGGCTACGGCGAGGAGTTCATGCGCGCCGTGATTGGGGTGTGGGGGTCGAGCGACGCGAACGACTTCCTCGAGCCCGTCGAGGCACTCGTCGCTGAGGGGATCGCGGATGCGGGGCGCCTCGCTATCGCCGGCTACAGCTACGGCGGCTACATGACCTGTTACCTCACCGCACGCGACCAGCGCTTCGCTGCTGCCGTCACTGGCGGCGTTGTCTCAGATCTCGCAAGTCTCACGGGCACCTCTGACGTCGGCAATTTCCTCTCACGACGGGAGCTCAAGGCGATGCCGTGGGACGACCCCGATGCCACGATGCGCCAATCACCCTTCACCCAGGTCAAGGGCGCGCGTACACCGACGCTCATCGTGCACGGCGGCGACGATCAGCGCTGCCCCGTTGGCCAGGCCGAGCAGTGGTTTACGGCGCTGCGTGAGCAACATGTTCCCGCCGAGCTCGTGATCTACCCTGGCGGCGCGCACGGGTTCATCCGCAGCGGCAAACCGTCGCACCGCGCCGACTGGAATCGGCGCATCGTCGACTGGGTTGTCCGCTACGCCCCGCCGACAGGCACACCGGTGCGGCGCGCAGCATTGGACGCCGCGTACTGGCAGCAGCGGCTCAGCGAGCTCGCCCCACTGCATCGGGTTCCCGGTGCGACGCTCGGCATTTTGCGCCTCGGCGACGATACAGCGATCGCGAGCCACGGCGTGCTCAACGTCGAAACCGGAGTCGAGACGACGGAAGACTCCGTCTTCCAGATTGGGTCGATCACCAAGGTGTGGACGGCGACCGTCGCGATGCAGCTCGTTGAAGAGGGAAAGCTGACACTCGACACTCGGGTGATCGACGTGCTGCCAGAGCTCCGCCTCGCTGATGCGGAGGCCACGCAGACAGTCACCATCCGCCACCTGCTCACCCACACGAGTGGAATCGACGGCGACGTATTCACCGACACCGGCCGCGGTGACGACTGCCTCGAGAAGTACGTTGCTTCGCTCGCTGAGGTGCCGCAGAATCATCCGGTCGGGGCGACGTTCTCGTACTCCAATGCCGGGTACGCGCTGCTCGGGCGGGTCATCGAGCAGCTCACAGGGTTGAGCTGGGATGAGGCTATGCGGCAGCGGCTCTACGCACCGCTCGGCCTGCAGCGAACGGGCACCCTCCCGGAGGAGGCGCTGCGCTTCCGTGCCGCTTTTGGGCACCTCGGGCGAGACGAGCACGGCCCGAAACTCGCCCCGGCTTGGTCGCCACCGAGGTCGCTTGGCCCCTCTGGCATCATCAACTCTTCGGCGAACGACGTGCTGGAGTTCGCGCGCATGCACCTGCTCGGCGGCGTCGCGCAGAACGGCTCCCGCGTGCTCTCTGAGCGAAGCGCGACGCTCATGACTGAGTTCCAAGTCGATCTGCCAGATCCAACAGTGCTCGGAGACTCCTGGGGGCTCGGGTGGATCCGCTTCGACTGGGGCGGCGCCAGACTCTACGGCCACGACGGAGCAACGATCGGCCATGCCGCTATGCTGCGGGTGCTACCAGAGGCCGGGCTCGCTGTCGTGCTACTCACGAACGGGGGCAATGCCAAGGATCTCTACCAGGAGCTGTTCGGCGAAATCTTCGCGGCGCTCGGCGACGTGACCCTACCGACGAACTTCGGCCCGCCTGCGACGCCGTTCGAAACCGACGTCGCCCCGTATATCGGTCGTTATGAGCGGGCGAACGTGGTGTTGGAAACCTTCGAGGAGCGTGGCGAACTGCGGGTACGGTCGACCGTGAGCGGTGACGCGGCGAACTTCGTTTCCCAAGCGGTCACCGAGTTTGACCTCGTGCCCGTCAGCGAGGGGCTGTTCGCGCTGCGGCCAGAGGGCAGCCAGGCCTGGGCCTCGGTGAAGTTCTACACACTCCCGACCGGGGAAGAGTACGTCACCTTCGGGGCTCGCGCTATGCGAAAGGTCACCAGCTGACGAGGTTCCACTCGACAGCCGCAGAGGGGTGTGGGGCACGTGGCAAATGCCACCTGTCTCACACCCCTCTGCTGTGTGCATGCCGACGCTAAGAGTCGCTCGGGCCAAGTGGATGCCCGAGCATCACCGCGAGTTCACCTCATGTTTACCCTCCGGTCGGGTCCCAGTCACACCCGATCCTTAGCGTGGATATCGCCAGGTAATCGCCCGGCACTCAGGATCACACCACATCAGAATGGACACGACACTCGTGAAGTTCTCATCCACGATGAAGGCAGCCGCTGTAGGCGGCGCCGCCCTGCTTATCCTCACCGGTTGCGCCGCGAATGAAGCCGCACCCGAAACCGGCGACGAGACCGCTTCGTCGCTCTCCGGCACTCTCTCGGGCGCTGGTGCTTCGTCGCAGGACGCAGCCCAGCAGCAGGGGTGGATCGCCGGCTTCCAGACTGCGAACGCTGACGTCACCATCAACTACGACCCCTCGGGCTCGGGTGCCGGCCGCGAGTCGTTCCAGAAGGGCGCAGTCGCGTTCGCTGGCTCGGACCGCGCGTTCAAGGCCGAGGAGATCACCGCAGGCCCGTTCGACTCCTGCACGACGAGCGATATCGTCGAGATCCCCGCCTACATCTCCCCGATCGCCCTCGTGTTCAACGTCGACGGCGTCGACAACCTGAACCTCGACGCAGCAACGATCGCGAAGATCTTCACCGGCGAGATCACGAAGTGGAACGACCCGGCCATCGCAGCGGCAAACGCTGACGCGACGCTCCCTGACCAGGCGATCGTGCCCGTGCACCGCTCCGACAAGTCGGGCACCACGGGCAACTTCACCGACTACCTCGCAGCCGCAGCCCCCGAGGCGTGGACCGCAGGGTCGGTTGAAGAGTGGCCAGCCGACATCACCGGCGGCGAAGCAGCCCAGGGCACCTCGGGTGTCGTCGAGGCTGTGAAGGGCGGCGTCGGCACCATCGGCTACGCCGACGCTTCGAAGGCCGGCGACCTCGGCACCGTCTCCGTCAAGGTCGGCGACGAGTACGTCGCGTTCACCCCCGAGGCAGCTGCGGCAATCGTTGACGCATCGCCGCTCGAAGAGGGCCGCACCGCGAACGACCTCGCCATCGAGCTCGACCGCACCAGCACCGAAGCGGGCGTCTACCCGCTCGTGCTCGTGAGCTACCTCGTCGGCTGCGAGAAGTACGAGGACCCGGCGAACGCCGAGCTCGTCAAGTCGTACTTCGAGTACATCGTGAGCCCCGAGGGCCAGGAAGTCGCGGCCAAGGCCGCAGGCTCCGCACCCATCTCGGACTCGCTCCGCGAGAAGGCTACCGCGGCAGTCGCAGCGATCAGCTAACCAGCCTCCCGGTGGATCCGCACCGCTCACACCGCGGATCCACCGGGAAGCACCCCGCTTCGCCGCTTCTCATCTCCCACCGGAAGGCACTCCCCTAGTGACTGCTCCCACGACAGCGCCGCGTCAGGTTCTCAGCCGCGGCGACCGAGTGTTCTCGCGCACGGCCATCGCCTCAGGCAGCATGATCCTGGTCATCCTCGCCGCCGTCGCGGTCTTCCTCATCGTGCAGAGCATCCCCGCTTTCGTCGCAACGAGCGACACTGCGTCGGTGCTCACCACTAACTTCTGGGGCTACGTCGGTCCCCTCGTGTTCGGCACCGTTTGGGCTGCGGTGCTCGCACTCATCATCGCGCTCCCGCTCTCGATCGGAATCGCACTCTTCATCTCGCACTACGCCCCACGCAAGCTCTCGCAGCTGCTCGGCTACCTCATCGACCTGCTGTCTGCGGTTCCGAGTGTCGTCTACGGCCTGTGGGGCATCATGGTGCTCGCCCCCGCGGTACGCCCGCTGTACGTCTGGTTGAACGAGCACATGGGCTGGATCCCGCTCTTCGGTGGCACCGCGAGTGGTACGGGCCGCACGATCCTCACCGCCGCCATCGTGCTCGCAGTGATGATCCTCCCGGTCATGACCGCGATCTCACGTGAGGTCTTCCTGCAGGCCCCCAAGCTCAATGAGGAGGCCGCGCTCGCGCTCGGCGCGACGAGGTGGGAAATGATCCGTCTCTCGGTGCTCCCGTTCGCGAAGCCCGGCATCATCTCCGGCGCAATGCTCGGCCTCGGCCGCGCGCTCGGCGAAACCATGGCCGTCGCGATGGTGCTCTCGGCGAGCGGCATCGTCTCGTTCAAGCTGCTCACCGCCGACAACCCGTCGACGATCGCCGCGAACATCGCCCTCACCTTTCCCGAGGCGTACGGCGAGAACGTGAACGTACTCATCGCGACCGGCCTCATCCTCTTCATCGTCACCTTCCTCGTAAACGCGCTCGCGCGGTGGATTGTGAGCCGTCAGAACGCCCGGATCGGAGCCTAACTATGTCGCTCACCGCAGCCGCAAACGGCGCTACCGCGCGCCGCAAGTTCACCGACCGGGTCGTCACCGTGCTCGTCACGGCAGCCTTCCTCGTCGCGCTCATCCCCCTCGTCTCGCTCGCGATCACGGTCGTCTCGAACGGCATCGCCCGCTTCGACCTTGAGTTCTTCACCTCGTCCATGCGCAACGTCACCGGCGAGGGCGGCGGTGCACTGCACGCGATGATCGGCACGCTGCTCATCACGCTCGCGGCAACCGTCATCGCGGTGCCGCTCGGCCTCATGACCTCGATCTACCTCGTCGAGTACGGTCGCGGTCGGCTCGCCAAGATCATCACCTTCCTCGTCGACGTCATGACAGGCATCCCCTCGATCGTTGCTGGCCTCTTCGCCTACGCCGCCTTCGTGCTCATCCTCGGGCCCGGTGCGCGGATGGGTGTCATCGGTGCGGTCGCGCTGGCGGTGCTCATGATCCCGGTCGTCGTGCGCTCGAGCGAGGAAATGCTCAGGCTCGTGCCAGGCGAACTCCGAGAGGCCTCATACGCGCTCGGCGTACCGAAGTGGCGCACGATCCTCAAGGTCGTGCTTCCCACCTCGATGGCAGGCATCATGACCGGAGTCATGCTCGCAATTTCCCGCGTCATCGGAGAGACCGCGCCGCTCCTCATCACTGCAGGCTTCACCGCGAGCATGAACTACAGCCTGTTCAGCGACCGCATGCAGTCGCTCCCCGTGTACGTGTACACGCAGTTCGCCAACCAGGGCAACCCCGCCTCAGCGTTCATCGAGCGCGCGTGGGCGGCAGCGCTCCTCCTCATTCTCATCGTGATGGCACTCAACCTGTTTGCCCGTTTCATCGCCCGCCGGTTCTCCGCCGTCGCACGCTGACACACACCACACCCACAGAAAGCAGCACATGTCGAAGCGCATCGAAGTTGAAGACCTCAACGTCTACTACTCGAAGTTTCTCGCGGTCGAGGATGTCTCGCTCGCCATCGAGCCCCGCTCGGTCACCGCGTTCATCGGCCCGTCGGGCTGCGGCAAGTCGACCTTCCTTCGCACGCTGAACCGCATGCACGAGACCATCCCCGGCGCACGCGTCGAGGGCCAGGTGCTGCTCAACGGCGAAGACCTCTACGCCCCGGGAATCGATCCCGTGCTCGTGCGCCGCCAGGTCGGCATGGTGTTCCAGCGCCCGAACCCGTTCCCGACGATGTCGATCCGCGACAACGTACTCGCCGGTGTGAAGCTCAATAACAAGCGCATCTCGAAGGGCGACGCAGATGCCCTCGTCGAGAAGAGCCTGCGCGGCGCGAACCTGTGGAACGAAGTGAAGGATCGCCTCGAGAAGCCCGGCGCTGGCCTCTCTGGCGGGCAGCAGCAGCGACTGTGCATCGCGCGCGCAATCGCGGTTTCGCCCGAGGTACTCCTCATGGACGAGCCCTGCTCGGCGCTCGACCCGATCTCGACGCTCGCGATTGAGGATCTCATCGCGGAGCTCAAGCAGGAGTACACGATCGTCATCGTGACTCACAACATGCAGCAGGCGTCGCGCGTCTCCGATCGCACCGCGTTCTTCAACATCGCTGGCACCGGCAAGCCCGGCAAGCTCATCGAGTACAACGACACCGCGACGATTTTCGGATCGCCCGCTGTGCAGGCTACCGAGGACTACGTGTCCGGCCGATTCGGCTAGGCATCCTGTCGTCCGCGGCTCGCGCCCGTCCGCTATTGCGGGCGGGCGCTTTCGCTTGCTCGCCCGTCCCCGACACAACGGCCATCGCTACAGATGGTCAGAGAGATAAGTCGCGGCGGCGAACACACGCCAGCACGCAAATTTAAGACCGAGCCGCAGAACGCCTCTCGGCGGAAGGCCGCTCGAAGCGGCAATTTTTGGAGCCCGGGGAACTGCGGCCCGGCACTCACAAGTGTACTCGGAGTTACTGAACTCGCCGAGTGTTAGCCGAGGGTGCCGTCGCGCCAGCGGCGTGCCGCACCGTCGAGTTCGCGTGCGATCGTTGCGTAGCGGAGCGCTCGCGTGGTGAGCGTGCTTCCGTGCTCCTCGTCGTGCGGGTCCCGATCATCGGCGAGTTCGGCGGCACCAGCGGCCATGACCCGCGAGTAGGCCGCCGCACGGTCCAGGGTGGCTCCGAGGTCCCCCACGAAGGCACCGCGAAGGATCATGTCGCAGAGCTCCGCGATCGACTCGGGCGTGGCGGGCTCAACAGCGCCGACTACGATCGGGTCGATCGTGCCGATTCGCTGGGAACCGCGAGTAAAGAGGTCGGCGGTGCCGACCGGGTCTGCAACGGTGATTCTGCGGAGCAGATACAGCCGCCAGAGCACGCCGGCAAGTGAGTGAGCGCTCTCCCGCGCCCACAGTTCAGCGATGTCGTTAATTCCATCGCCTGATGCGACCTCGACGACGCGCTGCACGATCGCGGGGTCGGCGACCTCGCGAACACGGTGCAGGAGAGCCCAGGAGGTCTCCTGGGCGAGCCTGTGGGCCGCTTCGGGGTCGTCTGAGCCGATGATGCCGTCGAACGCTGCGGACGGCTGCAGAATGGGGCGCTGGTGTTCTCGTGTCATACGGTGAGCCAGGCTACGCGTTTCCGCGACGGAGCGCGAGTGCGGCCCAGACGAGCGAGCCGCCGATGAGCGTTGTGACCAACCCTGCGACGAACGCCGCAACGATCAAGGCAAGCGAGGGCCAGATGAGGGCGACGACGCCGAGCGTGATAATCACTGCGGGAATCGCAATGAAGATCCAGTGGATCCCTTGTCGCATGCGGATCGCGATCGCCAACCAAACCGTGCCGATAAAGAGCATCGTCGCGGCGACGAAGCCGACAAGCAGGCTTACCGTGAGTTCTGGGGCGGCAATCGCGATGACCCCGAGGACGATAAACAGCACAGCCGCAGGCATGCCGAAGCCGCGAGCACGCGAGCCCACAAGCGTCGCGAGGCCATTGCCGATCAGTGCAGCACCGATGAGCAGCGCAAGAATGCGGCTCGCCGCAAAGAATGGCCACACCAGCAAGCTGAGGCCGATGAGCACCGTCACGATTCCGAGGACGAGCGGCACGCCCCACGGGAAGCGTCGAGGGACACGACCACCCGGCTGCGAGCCCTCAGGAATCAGTTCCCAGCTCATGGCGCTCCTTCCCCGGCACGCAGCGAGTTCTGTGTCCGTGCGGTTGCACCACCCACTTTAGGCGTTGGCAGCTGTGTAGCTGCGGAGGTGCGCTGTCGGCTGAATCACGGAATAGGTGAAACCTGTGAGAACCGAAAAGGTCCTTGACTCGCATGGCGAACAGAGAATAATTGGGGGTCCAAGCGAAAGGGGAAACTCATGGGATTCTTAGCTTTCATACTGCTCGGGCTTATTGCGGGAGCAATCGCGAAGGCGATCATGCCTGGCAAGAGCGGGGGCGGCTGGTTTGCGACGCTTATTCTCGGCGTCGTTGGCGCCGTTGTCGGCGGCTGGCTCGGATCGCTCCTGTTCAACGCGCCACTCGAAGAGTTCTGGTCGCTTCAGACCTGGGCGCTCGCAATCGGTGGCGCTCTCGTCGTCCTACTCATTTGGGGAGCAATCACGGGGCGCCGCAAGGACTAGCGGGCTGGCTCGGCGATCAGCAGCCGCCCACGCACCGCGGTCACCTGCGAATGAGCAGGTGAGACAGAAAGGCCCGGCCAGAACCATGGTTCTGACCGGGCCTTTCCTCTACTTCGTTGTGCCCCCAGTAGGGATCGAACCTACGACCTGCGGATTAAAAGTCCGTAGCTCTACCGCTGAGCTATAGGGGCATCAGCCTCCAATGCTACACGCCCAACAAGCCTGTCCGTGGACACTCCGAACGTGTCGGCAATCAGATCGACTTTCGGGGCGCGGAATGTCAGCCAGAATTCCTCGCCCTCGTAGACAGGTGTGGTGATGATTAAGCGTCGGCGTCGATGACGGGGTGCATTTCTTGGCTCCGAATCGTTCCGAGCTTGACGTCGGCCTGGGACGCGGATGCTTCGTGCAAGCTGCGGTGTTCGCCTGTGGATAGGCGACCAGCGTGCCCTGGGCGCCCTGCCCGCGGGGCAGTGATGTTTCGAACGTGTCAGCAGGCCTGAAACAGTGCCGCGTACTCGGCGTTGGGGAAAATCTCGGCGAAGTGGAGAGAGAACTCATCATTGGTCTTCCCAAAAAACTCGGCGCGATCTTGCACGATATCGGTAAAGTCCGAAACAGCTTCATTCTCTGACGGGCGCGAGCACGGCTCCACAAGTCCCTCCACGGTCTTGTGGTCGACCTCCGCGTTGGTGACAACAAACCAGGCGGTACCGTCTTCAAACCCTGGAGCTGCGTCCTGGGACTCGTAGACACAGGCTCGGCCAAGCAACTCTCTCAACTCGGGCGAGCGGATCGCACTCGGTGAAACAGATTCAAATGGACCCTCGTCCCGATCCACCAGATCGGACTCGGAGAAGCCCATGCCGCTGACAAGCAGCAGCGTGTTGAACCTCGAATTGACCTCAGCAGCCGGAGCACAACCGGCCGTAGCCCCAAGTGACGATCCCGATAGGGCTGCGCACCCAGGCACACCAACCAGCAGAAGCAGAATAAGGGAAAGCGTTGAGATAGTTTTCCAAAACATCAATGAGCTCCTTGCCGTGTAGCCCCCTCGGAGAACCTATCAGTGCCCGGACCAGCCTCTCGCAGCTCGGCCAGGTCGGACTGCTCGCGGCCCGCCCGCTCAGCTCCAGGGAGCCTTCCCCACCACAGGGCTACGTTCGCGTACGCGCCGGCACCGGCAATCCAACGGTTCTCAGGCGGCGAAGGCCCCCGCGCAGCAGCAGGCCGGTGCTGCGCCGGATCCTGCGAAGCGTGGTCAGACTT
>JAGNOB010000389.1 GCA_017990305.1 Leucobacter sp. | reverse complement strand
GCGGCTGCAAGGGCCTCGCGAGGTAGAGGCCGTCGAGCGAGCGCACGCGGCTGAGGGCCACGTAGGTCTGCCCGGCGCTAAACGCGCGCGGCCCGAGGTCGAGCTCGGCTGCATCGTAGGTGTGACCCTGCGACTTGTGGATCGTCACCGCCCAGGCGAGTCGTAGCGGGAACTGCTCGAACTCCGCGACGACTTCCTTCTCAAGCTTCTTCGTCTCGGCGTCGTAGCGGTAGCGGAATCGCTCCCACGTTGTCGGCTCGACCTCGTATTCCTCGTCTCCGACCTCGACCCACACCGTGCCCTCGATCTTCGAGACCGTGCCGATCGTGCCGTTGACCCAGCGCCCGTCGGGGTCGTTACGCAGGAACATGACCTGCGCACCCTTCTTCAGTTCGAGCACCTCATCAGCGGGATACGTGTTCTCGCGGAACTCGCCCGTGATCTCAGCCGCAGCCTTCAGGCCAGACCCCTTGATCTCGGCGAGGCGCTGAGCGTTGATGCGGTTCACTGTCGCGTTCGTCGTCGCGAGGGTAATGACGTCGCGCGGCGCCGGTCTTGCGCCTGCCGCGTTGAGCTCGTTGGCCTGCGTCTCATCGACGACGCCGTAGCGCACGGCGCCAAGGATCTGCTTGAAGCGGTCGTCGCTCTGCCGGTGCACCTCGGTGAGTTCGATGACGTCGAGCGGGTTCTCCTGCCAGACCTTCGAATCGAAAAACCAGAGCGACCTGTACGTGTCGTCGAAGTAGGCGCGCTCGTGCGGGTCGCGAGGCGGCACCGGCGGCAGCTGGAACGGATCGCCGAACATGATGATCTGGGCGCCGCCGAACGGGTCGTGCCGCTTGCCGCGGGCGAGCCTGAGGGAGCGGTCGATCGCGTCCATGAGGTCGGCGGACACCATCGAGATTTCGTCGATGATGAGCGTGTCGATCGAGGCGAGCATCTTCTTGAGCTCGGCGGGCTGGTCGAGGTCGTGATCCGCGATGACGCCCGTGGGGAGCCTGAGCAGCGAGTGGATCGTCTGCCCGCCGACGTTCAGCGCAGCTACGCCGGTTGGCGCGCAGACCGCGATGATCTTCGACGTGTTCCACGAGAGGTGGTTGAGGATCGTCGATTTTCCGGTTCCGGCCCGGCCGGTGACGAAGATGTGTTCGCGCGTATGCTCGATGCGCTCGTAGACGGCGAGCTGTTGTGGGCTGAGATCTGGGCGAGACACTCGAATAGGCTACCCCGCAATGGGATACTAGTGCGGCGCCATTGCGCGTTGGCCTGATCTAGGTCGAATGAATGCCACGGAAGGCGGCCAGACCAGTGCCCCCACTCACCACGTTTCGGCGTAACCTTGCGCTCTTTGCGCTCGCTCTCGGCGGGTTTGCGATCGGCACGACCGAGTTCGCCACGATGGGCGTGCTGCCCGAGATCGCCGCCGACCTGATCCCCGGCTATGAGACCGATCCGCAACGGGTCATCGCGCAGGCTGGCACGCTCATTACGCTGTACGCGCTCGGGGTTGTGGTGGGAGCGCCCGTGTTCGCGGTGCTCGGTGCGCGGATGTCGCAGACAAAGCTCGCGCTGTGGCTACTCGTGTTGCTCGTCGCCGGAACCGTCGGCTCGGCACTCGTACCCGGATTCGGTGCGGTCGCCGTATTCCGTTTCATCTCTGGTCTCCCGCACGGCGCCTACTTCGGTGTCGCCTCGCTGCTGGCCGCTCGTCTCATGGGGCCTGGCAACATGGGTAAGGGGATCGCGCTCGCGATGAGCGGGCTGACCGTCGCGAACGTCATCGGTGTGCCGCTGTCGACCGTGCTTGGCCAGCAGTTCGGCTGGCGCTGGGTGTACGGGCTCGTTGCTGTGTTGTTCGTCGCGACGTTGCTGCTCGTCGCGCTCTACGTGCCCCGGTTTCCCGGTAGCCCCGAGCGGAGCCCGCTGCGCGAGCTCGCAGCACTCGGCAGCGCGCGTGTGTGGATCATGGTCGCGGTGCTCTCCATCGGCTTCGGTGGCTTCTTTGCCGTCTACTCCTATATAGCGGAGGTGACAACGCGCGAAGCCGGGCTCGGGGCCGGGATGGTGCCGTGGGTGATCGCGACGATGGGCATCGGCATGGTGCTCGGAAACATCCTGGGCGGGATCCTCACGGACCGCAGCCCAGTCGGCACGGCGTTCTGGGGCTTCGTCCTGTTCATCGCGTCGTTCGTGCTGTACTCACTCTTCGCCGCCCACCCGCTTGGGCTGTTCGTCTTTGCGTTCCTCGTGAGCTTTGCATCGTCAGTGCTGCTGCCCGGGCTGCAGGCACGACTCATTCGCATGTCGAGCGAGGCGCGCCTGCTCGGGGCGGCCCTGAACCACGCGGCCGGCAACGTCGCAAACAGCCTCGGCGCATGGCTCGGCGGCCTCGTGATCGCGGGCGGCTTCGGCTACCTCGCGCCCGGCTGGCTGGGGGCAGCGCTCGCGGGCGCTGGCCTCGTATTGCTACTCGTGAGCCTCGCCGTGCAGCGCCGTGACGGCGGAAAGAGCCTCGATACAGCGGGCATTCCGGTCGCGTAGCGGCCCCGTCGCCCCAGGGCCTGGTTTTGGGTTTGGTTCGGGTTCGGGTTCTGGCGCGAGCCTTGGCTATGCCCGCGAGCCCCACCTGGCATGTGCGCGAAGCACGCGTGGGCTCGACGTCTTCCCTCACAAAACCTCAGAGCTCACACGCGAGATCCTCGGGTGACGCACTGGTTATTGCCCGTCCCAAAAGTTTTATAAAAGATTGCCTATTCGGCCACGTTTGATGTCTTGAATGTCGGTGGTCCGTGTTTGACTACAGTCATGAAACACACACCGCAGATCCGAGACGAGGCCATCACCGGCCTCGAGAACGTGACGCGTGAAATCCGGGTCGCAGAAGCGGCTCGCCTCGACCACCTCGCACGCGGATACC
>JAGNOB010000388.1 GCA_017990305.1 Leucobacter sp. | reverse complement strand
CGCCATTCGACGCGGGGCTGCTGGGCGCGGGTAAGCCTGAAATCCATGCTCCGAGCTTATGCCCGCAAGCCTGATTTGTGGGTTTCGGCCAAGGATCCGCAATTCAGTTGGAGGAGTTCTTTAAGGAAGGCGGGTGTACGCGCGCTAGGCTAAACGGGTGACCTCAGAGAACGACACCGCTCCCGAGTACCTCGCAACGACGGCAGGCCGCATCGCGGATCATCGCCTGAAGTACCAAGAGGCAGTCGGCGATCGCGACGCAGCAGCAGCAGCCAAGCAGCACCCGCGCGGCAAAATGACCGCACGCGAGCGCATCGCCTCGCTGCTCGACCCCGGTTCATTCGTCGAGTTCGACAAGTACGTGAAGCACCGCGCCACCGCCTTCGGCATGGACGCGAACAAGCCCTTCGGCGACGCCGTCGTCACGGGCGCTGGCACGATCCACGGCCGCCAGGTCGTCGTCTACTCGCAGGACTTCACGACCTTCGGTGGCTCGCTCGGCGAAGCAGCGGGCGAAAAGATCGTCAAGGCCATGGACTTCGCCATGAAGATCGGCGCCCCGATCATCGGCATGCTCGACTCGGGCGGCGCACGCATTCAGGAGGGCGTCTTCTCGCTCTCGCAGTACGCCAAGATCTTCAAGCGCAACACGATGTCGTCGGGCGTGATCCCGCAGATCTCAATCGTCATGGGCCCGTCGGCCGGCGGCGCGGTGTACTCCCCCGCACTCACCGACTTCGTCATCATGGTCGACAAGACGAGCAACATGTTCGTCACCGGCCCCGACGTCATCAAGACCGTCACTGGCGAAGAGGTCGGCTTCGAGGAGCTCGGCGGCGCGCTCACCCACAACAAGACCAGCGGTGTCTCCCACTACCTCGCGAGCGACGAGCTCGATGCGCTCGACTACGCGCGCACGCTCATCAGCTTCCTCCCCGACAACAACCTCGCTGAGGCGCCGATCTACGACAGCGACACCGCGTTCGAGATCACCGAGGCCGATCGTCGCCTGAACACGATCATCCCGGACAGCCAGAACCAGCCGTACGACATGAAGGTCGTCATCGAGGCGATCCTCGACGGCGGCGACTTCCTCGAGGTGCAGCCGTTGTTCGCGCCGAACATCCTGATCGGCTTCGGCCGCGTCGAGGGCCGCACCGTCGGCATCGTCGCAAACCAGCCGAACCAGATGGCCGGCACGCTGAACATCGACGCAAGCGAGAAGGCCGCACGCTTCGTGCGGTTCTGCGACGCGTTCTCGATCCCGATCCTCACCCTCGTCGACGTTCCCGGCTACCTCCCCGGCACCGAGCAGGAGTACCAGGGCGTGATCCGCCGCGGCGCGAAGCTCCTCTTTGCGTATGCCGAGGCGACCGTGCCCCTCGTCACAATCATCACCCGCAAGGCCTACGGCGGCGCGTACATCGTGATGGGCTCGAAGGAGATGGGCGCAGATTTCAACATCGCATGGCCCACCGCCGAGATCGCCGTCATGGGCGGCGCCGGCGCCGTGAACATCCTCTACCGCAAGGAGCTCGCAGCAGCTGAGGCCGCTGGCGAGGACGTCGAGGCACTGCGCGCGAAGCTCACCGCGAAGTACACGGCAGACGTGACGAGCCCGTTCCTCGCCGCTGAGCGCGGCGAAATCGACAACGTGCTCGAGCCGGCCGGCACCCGCCTCGCGGTCATCAAGGCGCTCCGCGGCCTCCGCGGCAAGCGCGACGAGCTGCCCGCGAAGAAGCACGGCAACATCCCGCTATGACCGACAACACCCCCGTCCAGGCGACAGAGCTCGCCCGAGAGCTCGGTTTCGATGACGAGGCGCCCGGCGACCTCCCGCCCGGCGACCTCCCGCCCGACGCCGCCGCACGCGACGCGGCGAAGCGCGAGGACGCCGGCGACGCCGACGACGCGATCCGCGGCGACGACATCACGTTCGTCACCCGCGGCGTGAGCGACGAAGAGCGGGCCGCCGTCATCGCGGTGCTCACCGAAGCTCGCGCCGAGGAGTCCCGCCAGGTGAAGCGGGTCGCGAGGCGTGACCGTGAGCCGTGGGCTCGGTCGCAGCGGGTCCCCGACGGCTTCGCCGACCTCCTCATCGACGGCTAAGCACCTATGCTGGGGGCATGGCACGTACTGCAGCGGAAGCCCGACAGCAACTCAAAGACGCGGTGGATCGCGGATTCGACATCGAATTCACCCCGCCCTTCCCAGCGACTGACGGGGAGCTGCGGCGCTCAGCCGTGCTGATCCTCTTCGGTGCACTCGACCAGGTGCCCGCTGACCCTTCGGCCGGGCGGCCCGTGCCAGCCGACCTCGACATTCTCCTCACCCGGCGGGCGAACCGGATGCGGCACCATGCCGGCCAGATCGCGTTTCCCGGCGGCGGCGTCGAGGAAGAAGACGCAGACATCACCGTCACGGCACTCCGCGAGGCTGAGGAGGAGACCGGGCTCGATGCGTCAGGTGTAGAGGTACTCGGCACGCTCCCTGAGATTCATGTTCCCGTCAGCCGCAATCTCGTCACGCCCGTGATCGGTTGGTGGCAGCGCCCGAGCGAGGTTGCCGCGGATCACACCGAGTCCGTCGAGGTCTTCCGCGTGCCGGTTGCCGAGATGCTGGATCCGGAGGCGCGGGGCCACTCGGTGCTCAGGCGCGAGGGGTTCACGCACCGGGGCGCGGCGTTCAAACTGCAGGAGCGCTTCGGTGGGCACGTCGTGTGGGGTTTCACCGGCATGCTGCTGTCGAGCATCTATGACGGAGTTGGCTGGTCGCTGCCGTGGCAGCCTGGCAGCGACTACGAGGTCGCCGGCTAGCGCCTCTCCCTCCACTCGCGCCTCTCCCTCCACTAGGGCCCTATGCCCTATACCCTGCCCCTGCCCCTGCCTCGGCCTCGGCCTCGGCACCTGCCCCGGCCCCGGCCCCAAGG
>JAGNOB010000387.1 GCA_017990305.1 Leucobacter sp. | reverse complement strand
CTCTATCCGCTTGCTGCGGCGTTCATCATGCTTCCTTCAATCTTGGCGCTGGGTGCGCAGCTCCGTGGTAACGCGGTTGCGGGCATCGGGTTCGGACGAAGAACCGTGTATATGCTCGGAATACTCGGCTTGGTGCTCCTGTGGCAACAGCTGTGGGCGCAGCGTGTTCCGCGTGGGCTCGAACTCACGTCCGAAGGTGTGCGCGGTGTTCGGGGGGCTGGCAGTATCGTGCTGGACTGGGATGATGTTGGCGCGGTCGCTGCGGTGAGCACGCGGACAGGGGCGAAACTCGCACTCCACGTCAACACTGGAGAGGTTCACGTCCTCCCGCGGCGGCTGATCGGTTCCGACCCGGATGCAGTCGCAGCGATCATCAACTACTTCCTTCGGCACCCTGCGGACCGCGACCACCTCGCTACTCCCGAGTTCGCGATTCAACTCGTGGCACGGGGCTCATAGCCCGGATACGTTTGGCTCTGGGGAGCCTGACGGGCCGCAGTGAGCCACATTCACTGACCTGGCTTCCTCAACCGAGAGTCGCAGCTCTCGGGCGGGCAAGCCTCGCCTCATCGAAGCCGCACGCGCCCTAGACTGGACCAGTGCTGAGGAACCGTCGAAAATTATCCTTCACGCTCAAGGGCCGATCGGCCACCCTGACGAGGTCGAGGCTGCGTTCCGATCGGTTCGAACTGAGCGTTGATGGGATCGCGCAGTCGATCGTCTCGCTCGCTGACCCCACCAAACTCGCGTACCCGTACACGCGACATATCGCCAGGGCAATCGATGCTGCGGCCCCGGCGGCCTCTCGGCTCTTCACTGTGCATCTCGGGGCCGGAGCACTCACGCTGGCGCGCTACGTCGAGGCGACGCGCGCAGGCTCGCCGCAGCTCGTGGTTGAGTTCGAACCTGAGTTGTACACCGAGATGCTTGAGGCGCTCCCGTTGCCGCAGGGGAGCGACGTGCGCGTCATTTTCGGTGACGCTCGGGACGTTGCCGATGCGGCCCTTGCCAGTGGTTCCTCGCAGTCGGCCACCGCCGCGTCGCCTGCTCCCGCTGTGCGCACCGCCGTCGCGGCCGAGTGGGTTGATGCCCAGTTCACGATTGTGGATCTCTGGGATGCAGCCGTCATTCATCAGCGCGTGGCGAGCCGAGAGTTCTTCGTTCGCGTCGCTGCGCGATCCTCCGATGACGGGGTTGTCGTCGTGAACCTGCTCGACGGCCACCCGTTTGAATACGCGCGCCGCCAGGCGGCCACCCTGTCCGCCGTCTTCGCTCACGTCGCGGTCGTGCTCGACGCCGATCCGCTCGACCCAGACGGGCCCCTCGGCAACGTCCTCATCTTCGCGAGCGATGCGCCGCTCGACATCGTGGCCAACCCCGCCGTGCTTGGCGTGCCTGCCCCCAATCTGCTCAACGGCGGTGAGCTCGCCTCGTGGGTAGGCGAGGCCCGCATCATGACCGACAGCGACGGCACCGATTCGCCCGACCCAAACGACCCGCGCTGGGGGTAGGCCTCGGAACACGGCGGACACGTGAGGTGATTGCGGCGCGTGCGGCCCGCGCGTTGCACGGGTCAACCAGGCCCGGAGCTATGGAGTCGCCCGGAACAGCGCCGTCGAATAAGTGCCAAGGCCGATCCTTACCCGCTCGGCGTGTGTGCCGTCGAAGAACACCCAGCCGAGCGTAGTTTCGCCGATCCACTCGCCGCGACGCCGACCGAATGGGAGGACGCGCTCGGGTTCCCTGCCGGGCGGGACCAGCCAGAGCTCGTTGCCGCGTTCCTCGAACACGTACGCTCTGTCGAACGTCGGCTCGCGATACGCGCCGAGGATCCCCTGCGGGTGCCAGGCCGCCGGCTCAACGCGCTCGTAGCTGTCGGTGATCCCAAACCACGATGTAATCGCGAGCCCCGTCGGCATCGCTTCGATTCGTGCGAAATCATCGGCTCCGCGCCAAACCTGACCCCCAGCCCAGCGGGCGGTCTCAGCGTCTTCGGTCAGCCCTGTCTGCGCGGCGAGGTTTCCGTCGGCGTCCACCTCAACCTGCGCCCCCATGAACGACTGTGTCGAGTACCAGCGCCCGGCGATATCGCCGAAACCCGTTGCGAAATGCATCGCCTTCCAGGCGGCATCAGACGAGCGAAAGCCTCCGCGGTTCGAGAAACACGCGACGCTCACACCCGTGGCCTGATCCACTATCGAGTACGCCGAGAACCCCCACATGCCGCCGCTATGAGCATAGGCTGTGGTGTTCGCGCGGGTCTCGTGTTCGATGCCGAAGCCGTAGCTCGTCTCGCGGCCGTCGTTGAGCAGGGTCTTCGTGAGCAGGGCCTGGCGAATGTCGTCTCCCAGCACCCGCCCATCGAGCAGGAACCTCTGCCACGCGCCGAACTCGTTCAGCGATGTGATGACCTCACCATCGCCGTTCACGCCCCTCACCGGTTCGACCTCGCCGACGCCCATCGTTTGCTTCTCGAATTCGCCCGACTCGGTGCGGGTGAAACTGAACGCCATCCCCGCACTGAACTCGCCAAGCACCGTCGTGCTGAAGCTCTGTGTCATGCCGAGCGGCTGCAGCACCGTCTCGGCGAGCACGCGCGGAAACGGCATGCCCGCCGCGCGCTCCAGCGCCAGGGCGGCAAGCACGTACCCGGTATTCGAATACGACTGGCGCTCGCCAGGCTGAAACTCATGCGCGTCGACCCGCGCGAGCCAGTCGAGGAAGACGTCGAGGGCTGCGATCTCGATTTCTGGCATGCCGACCGTGTATGCCACCGCGAGATAATCGGGGAGGCCAGTGGTGTGGTTCAAGCAGTTGCGCAGCGTCACCCCCGACAGGTGCAGCTCTGGGACAAGCCCGCGGATGTCGGCGTCGAGGTCGACGGTTCCTGCACGGGCGGCGATCAGCACCGCAGCCGCGGTCATCTGCTTG
>JAGNOB010000031.1 GCA_017990305.1 Leucobacter sp. | reverse complement strand
TATTCAATCCAGGCCAGTCGGACTGACAACGCAAGCATGAAAGTATTCGGCATTCTCGAAGCGCTCGACCTGCGGGAAGACACGATACCCGGTGACTCGCGCCGCGGCGAGCTGGTGATGTACCAGTTGGGCAAGTTCTCGCAAGTGATCTCCGACTTCGAGACCATCCACTTCTCGTCCAGCCCGAAATCCAAGTACGAAGCCTTCGCCGGCTTCCTCACGTTCCAGGCGCCCGGCGTCTACGAGGAAGCGGACGACGACGCCGGCTACGTCGCACCCGATGCTGTCGTGATTTCGACCGTGCACCGGTCAAAGGGCCTGCAGTGGCCGGCAGTCTTCGTCCCATTCCTGCGTGCGAACCGGTTCCCGATCAAGGCACCGGGTGGCACGCAGACCATCCCGCACCTCGTGCCCGAGAACGCCGTGCCGAACGGTGCCCGGTACAAAGTGAACCGGTCCGACGAGACGCGTCTTTTCTATGTCGCAGTCACCCGAGCGCAGAAGTACCTGTATGTGTCTTACGCGCCCGGCGACTCGAAGCTGTACAAGAAGCCGTCCGACTTCTACCTGCATTGCACCGCCTCAACTTGGATGTCAACGACAGACGAAGGGCTCCCGGCTGTTGCCCGACTCACTCCAACGCCGAAGCTGGAGACGCCGAACATCGCCATCTCATTCAGCGAGCTCAAGTACCTGATTGAGTGTCCGTACCAGTTCAAGCTGCGGTTCATGTATGGCTTCAACCCGCCGATCCACGAGGCACTCGGCTATGGCAAGGGCCTGCACGACGTGCTTTCTGAGATGCACAAGCGCGCCCTCGCCGGAGACGTGCCGACGAAGGCCGAGATCGAGTCACTCGTCGACCGTCACCTGCACACCCCATACGCTTACCCGACGCTGCGCGAACAACTGCGGGAGTCGGCGATCAAGGCGATCGATCGCTACTTCGACCGCCACGGCGACGACCTCACGCGCACAATCCACTCGGAGAAGGTGATCGAGGTCGAAATCTCCCCCGGGGTCACCGTGAACGGTCGCATTGACCTCATCAAGTCGCTGGAGACCGGCGAAACCGCGATCGTTGATTTCAAGTCGACACAGGCATCCCAGGCAGAGCTGGTCACGAAGGACCAGCTCTCGATCTACGCCCTCGGGTACGAACAACTCACGGGCGACGCCGCTGACCGCATCCAGATCCTCAATCTCGACGACCAGGGCAAGAGCACTAACGATCCCGTCAATCCAGCGCTCGTCGCCGCAATCAAAGCGAAGGTCGACGCCGTAGCAGACGACATCCGCGCCAACCACTTCGTCTGCACCCACGACCACGCGACCGAGTCCGCCTACGACGACCTCGCATGGATGACAAAGGGCGGCCACGCCCACCCCTGACCGACTAGGTGAGAGTTCCCGTCACGACCAAGGACCGTGCTCGACACAATCACGGCACCGTGACGAGGCAACAAGGTCCACCCGTTGGCCACCCGTGGCCTGAACGTGCTGACCGTTGCCGAGGAGCACCCACGCCCCGGGGGTGTCGAGCTCCGCCCACAGGGCGAAATCGTGATCGTCCTCGCCCTTGTGCGGACATCCAGCGAAATGAGCCATGCCGCGGGGGGAGATCAGCAGCGTCGCCGACGCTGCCCGCTCCTTCTGCCTGGTCTGGAGCCCATGAACGCAGAAGTCGAGCGGCATCTCGCACAGCGGGCAAATCGGCTCATTCGGCACGCCATCATTCTGCCGCACCGCGTTACGGCTGGTGCGGACCTCGCCCCATAGTCCGCGTGCGACGATCTCGGTTGGATGACGCAGGTTGGCTGTGCCCACTCGTGAATCGGGCGCTACGTCACGAGCGCGGGTCTCAGGACTGCCTTTTTCGAGAAGACCTGTTCCCCCGTGCCAAGCCGGACCCACGGCCGCATTCTGGAATAAGGGACACCTAGCTCGACACTCGCGTTGACGATGTGCGAGGCGTCCACGTGAACGTCCATAGACGAGCCGGATTCGAGCCGGTGCGGCAGAGGCGTCGAACCCACTAGCGGTGACGTCACGTTGAGATTGTCGCCGCCGCGACCCATTTGGATTCCCCACCCGACCACGGTCACCGCGGCGGAGCCGGTGTTGGCCGCTGAGACGCACACGAGTTCGTCGCTCGTGCTGCCGTTGGGGTAGCCGAACCAGGCTCTTGACCGTGAAACGACGACTCGGTGTGTTGAGCGGCGCCACGTGACAACCTGCCAAATGAACGAGGCGATCCCCGCGACGCCGCCGACGATTCCTACAGCGGCTGCGGCAACTGTGAACCAATCCGGCATATCAGCTCTCCTCTCCTGCTGCACTGACTGGACCCGTCTCAGGATCGGCATCTTGCGCTTCGGTGTCCCGCAGCCAGTGCCCGTCCCCGTCTACCCGCAGTCGGTAGAAGTCCACAATCTGGGCGATTTCATAGAGGCCGTTGCCCTCGCGGTAAGGGGCGAGAAGTTCTTCGCCACGTCCGGTGACGTGGATCGCCAGGAGGCGCACTATCAGTTGGTTGACCTCACTCACGATGTAGGACTCATCGTGATCAGGGAAATCGCCACGGTCGTAGTGCTTTACGTCGTTGTAGTTATTGGCAATGGCACGCGCAAGTCCGATTCGATCTCGGATGCGTTCAGGCCACAGCACATCGATAGCGTCGAGGCAGCGGTAGACATAGGTGGCGGTCGTCTTGTGCCCGCGTTGGCTGTAGGTCGGTCCCTCGCCCGAACGCTCGCCCAGGATCCCGCCGGCAGCTTCCATGCTCATCGACGTCGAGACCACAACGTCCTCGATGAAGCGTCCAGTCCGTCCGAGAACGCTCACGCTCGGCAGAATGAATCGCTGCCACGTTTCGTAGTTGTCCGACCACGTCGCGAGCCCCTCGGCTCCAATCTGCGCCATGTGGGCGAGCGGGCGTCCGAGATCCTTCTTGGAAGGAACATCGGTTCGACGCTCGCGGTATGTGTTCCTGCTGATCACCTCGATGAGCGGGTGATCGTATACCCGTCCATCACTCATGCGAGATGCGAACCTGTCGTCTCGCAGCTTGTGCTCGCGGAAAGAGAGCGGACGTCCGAAGAGAAAGACCAGAAGATTCGCGACCTTGCGCTGCTCCACGAAGTGATCCCAGAAAGGCATAGGCCCCGAGCTGAAGGTGCTTTCGATATGGACGTTGTCATCCACCGTCGTCGATCGGCTGTACCCATCTTGTTCAGGCGAATGATGCCAGCCCGCACGGATTGTCATCGTTGCATCGCCCTGCTGCCAAGCGATGCCGTCATCTCGATGCAGCAACATCGTCACCGACTGAATGCGCCCCTCCTCGTCGGTGTCGGTATCGCTACTCACCGCGGTCAGACGCGCCCACTCGGTCAGGCCGTCCATACGGCTGCGCATTTCTCCCATGAGAAGCGGATCGGCCAACGGGCCATCTCGGTCCCCAAGTACGGCCAGCGCAGGGCGCATCGAACCAATCGATGCACGGTGGCCGCCCCAATTCTCGGAATGACCGCTCCACGCGACGTCGAATAAGGAGATGCTGCCCTCCGGTGTGAGTAGCAGCATGTTCGTCGGAGGGGCTTGGTCCCGAAACCAAGACTGGACATGACTGAACTGATCTATACCTGGACTTGAGAGGTACGGGACCTCGACGGACACACCACTTTCCCGGGTCAACTGGAAGTTCGCCCCGACGTACGGCGTATCGTCCACGCCGTCGATAAGTAGACCGCTGAAGCTTTCGCCGAATTCAAGGCGTCGCATTCCCATAAGCAGATTCTGGTGCAGACGGGCGACAGCGAGACGTCGGAAGCACCGCGAGCTGGGCTGCCGCCACATGTAAATTCGCTCGAGCGTCTCCAGCCTCAATTACGATGCAGACCAACGATGCAGCGAGGGGCTTATGCGAGCTAACTCTGACCAGACGCCCGCCGACAAGATCCGCCTTCTCGCGGGCACCTTTCTTTTGGAGGCGTGGGAGCTCCTCAGGAGCGAGCACGTTGTACCGGCGTCACGCTTTCGGCCCTACCTGCGTGTCGGATCCGACTATGAAGGTCAACCGCTAATGGGTTTGGCCAGCTTCACCGCGCTCGAGACGGCCCTCTTCGAGCACTTTCCGAATCGGTTCGAAGAACCGCTGAAAGCACAGAAGCCCGAATTTCCCAACCACTACATCTTTCGCCTCCTCGAGGCGTACATCGCGCATTCGGCGAAGGTCGGGAACGAGGCCGAGGGTGCGGCCACCGCCTCGATTGTCGTAGACGAATTTCTCTCTGCGCTGAGTGCCACCGAATACAGCCTTGTCTCCGCGCGCCTCGTCTCCCATGTGACGACGGCAACGATGGAACCGATCGAGATCGATGGTTTAGTGGTCCGGCCCCTGAGGCAACCGAGCTATGAGGACCGCCCGATTGCCGCGATCTCGAAGTTGATCCCCGACGCTGGGCGCGCGTTCAGGGATGGTCCGCCGTTCGCACACGACCCACCCACTTCACTCGTGATCGTGCAGGAGGCTAGCGGTGAGGTGAGCGAATCAGTAGCCACGCGCCTTGCCCGCAGGATCGAGCGGTTCCTGTTGCTGACGCGACTCATCCACGGCGCGACAGTTCAGTCGCATTGGCAAATCACCGGTCCCACGACCCTGATCTCAGAAGCAAGCATCGACGGTGTTGGGTTCGTCAAGAGCGGCATCGCATTCCAATTCGTGCAGCGAATTGCCACTGTCTCGTCCGACGACGCGGTGGGATATGCCGCCCTTGACAACCTCTTGGACAACGCAGAGATTGCCAGGGAGAAGATGTTCACCACGTCCTTCGACATGGCACTTAACCGCTTCACCCGCACGTACACGAGCGGCGATCTGCTCGACGCTTTCGTGGACCTTGCAACCACGATGGAGGCAATCTTCGTGAGCGGGGGAAGCGGCAACGAAGATGTCGGCCTTCGTTTGCGAACACGCGCTGCCGCACTTCTGGCTACCCGCGACGACTCCGGTCGCAAGATTTTCGATGACATTCGCCGCTTGTACAACATCAGATCGAAACTCGTCCATGGGGGCTCATTGGCCATGAAGGACCTCGACAAAGATTTAAGGACCCTTGTCCCCAACTACAGCGGTGTTGCGTCGACGATCGCTCTGTCGTTCGCGGTTGACCGGTTCCGTGACCTCGCGCGCCGCGCAATTCTCGCAAGGCTTGCGCTGGCTAGCGGGGCTTCACCTCTGTGGCCGTGGGTCGGGGACATTCAAGTTGACGCCGAATTGGCGGACGACCAGGCCCGGCACCATTGGCATGAAAGTTGGACCACGCAACTATCGTCGATTGGACTTTCCAGGTCGATAGGGAAAGCCGAGCCAGCAGTCGATGTCCTCGCTCCACCGCAACTCAGGAACACCGGAGAGGGGATGTCGGAGGACTAGACGCGGTTGAGTGGGGGCAAAAATCCGGCGCGTAGTCGCCGCTCGAGTTGGTCCGCTTCGATGACGGTAGTGCATACCTGCCAGGCCAGGTCGCAGTTGAGCAACCAGTCTCGAATAGCGGCGGCCTGCTCTGGCGTGACCTTCTGCTTGGTCGGTCGAGCGGTGATGTTCGGCGAGATGTCGAAGAGCAACTCGCAGACGTTCCGGCGTAGAGAAGACCCGGCGAGGCTGACTCCGCCGCCGAGGTGTTTGCCCCACGCGCGGCTGCGCAGGCTTGTTGCCATACCGACATAGACGGCTTGGCCTCCGCGCCGCCAGAGGTACACACCTGGCTCGTCGGGCACCTGAGCTCGCGCAAGCTCGCGCACGGGGATCGTGGGCGCCGACAGGAGGGTGCCCCACTCCCCCTCCATCTGGGGCTCGCCGACAGGCGTCATCGGCCGTCGCGGCCGATCTGGCGATCCGCTGTCGACGCGGCAACTCGACTACGCGGCGACTTGCCCTTGCGGCCACCCTGCACGGCTTCGCGCGGGTGACGTGCCTGATCGACGTCGGCCTGCTTCCATGCGGTCGCAGCGGCGGTTTGGTTGGGGCCCGCCTTGATGCCTTCGACGTGTAGCTCGCGTCGCTCAGCCGAGTCCCACGACAGCTCTGCATCGTGCTCGACGTCGGCGGCGAGGTCGCGGAGATCCTGCGCTTCCTCAGCGTCTGCGTGGTCCGCGGACACCTCGAGCGCTTCGGCACCGACCACGAGGCCGGCGGCGAGGTCTTGGTCGTCGCGTGCCTGCGCCTGGCGCTCGTCGCGCTCGGCACGCTCGGTGTCGCGGTCGACGAGCGTGGCGCGCACCACGGCGGGATCGGCGCCCGTCTCCAAAACCTCGACGTCGTACCGCTCGCGCAGCTCTTGGCGGATGCGGCTCTCCGCGTCGCGGGCAGCCTGGTCTTCGTCTCGGAAGGTGACGGCCGTCTGGTAGGCGCGGGCGACGTCGCCCAGCTGCGCCTGGTCCCACCACGACGAATTGTGCACGGGCGCAAGCTCGGCCCGTGCGGCGACCCGCTGCGCGTCGATCTGCGCCTGCAGCTGACGTGCTTCCTCGAGGTCGCGTCGTGTCGCCCGCTGGGCGGCGTCCTGTCGCGCCTGGACCGCTGAGCGGGCCAGCTGCGCGGCAGCCATGAGCTGCTGGCGGATGTTGCCCTCGGCTTCTTCGAACACTCCATCGGCCTGTAGCTCTGCCATGGCTCTCCCCTATCTCTCGGCGCCGCGCTCGGGCGGCGTAGTCGGTACCTGCGGCCGCGGCGTGAGCGGCGTCGGAAGTGGGCTGCCTGCCGGTCGTGCCGGCGCCTGCCCTCCGGTGGCCTGGCGCAGTGTCTCGGTCATCGGGCTTTCGGCAGCGACGCCGACGAGTTCGGGCATCCGGGCTCGCACGGCATCCAGTCGCGCGCCGAGCGCGTTGCGGATCTCCGCCGCACGTCGTGACTCGTCGACGGCTTGGTGCATGGAGTAGATCGCCTGCGCCGTCCGTATCAGCTGACGGAACAGCATGGCCTCAGCCTGCGTGCCCTGGCCATGTGTGGTCGCCATGGCCAGGAGGTTCGCCGCACCGGCGATCGAGCGAGGGCGGGCCGTGTTCTTGCGTCGCACGTCGCGGGCTCGGATCTGGGCCGTACGTGCAAGCGTCCGCGAAGCGTCCGCGAGCGGGCCGGGTGTCGCCTCGACCCGCTGCGACCATGCGGCGAACGCTCCGCTGGTTTCGCGGGCCACCCGCGCCCACGTCGCGCGGTCGGTCGGGTCCACGGCACTCAGCTGGTCGCGCAGCTGCGTCACCTGGTCGGTGTACTCGCGCCACAACTCCGGGCCGGGCTCGTGCCGCTCCCGGCCGGGCGCAACCGGCGTGTACCGCATCGGGTTTCGCCAGGTCGCTCGCCACTCGTCGACGCCGGCCTGCGCCGACTGTGGGGTGTCCGGCCAACCGTCCCGAAGCCGCGGCAAGGTCAGGTCACGGGCCAGTCGCCCTCCCCCGTGCCAGACGATCGCCTCGCCCCCGTTTCGGGGGCGAAGGGCGACGGAGTAGCCGGCCACAACATCGTCGCGATCGGCGGCGAAACGTGGCCGCACAAGCACGCCGGCCTGATGCAGCCGGCGCACGAACTCGCCCTCGTCGAGCGACGCTGCAGCGGCAGCTCGCACGCTGCGCTCGAGGCGCACGGACGCCAACGTGTCGTCGCCGCGGCGGTTCGCTATCTCCCGCTCCCCCGGTCGCTCTCCGCGCATGGCCATGTCCGACCCGCGCGACTCGAGCAGCTGCAGCCCGTGCTCCTGCTCGAGCTCGCGGGCGATCAACTGAGCCCGCGAGTAGTCGTGGTGGATCGACGCCTTGGTGCCGTCCTCGCGCACCAGGTTGACGGCGATATGGATGTGGTCGTTGCCGGCCGTCGACAGACCGTGCCGAACAGCCACCCACCGGCAGCCAGCCTTGCCGGAGACTTGCGCGAATCCCATCCGGTCGACGAACTGCTCCGCGATCGACGCCCAGTGCTCGTCGGTCAACTGCCCCTCCTCAGCACGAAGGCTGAGGCTCGCGTGCCAGACGTGGCCACCATTGACCTCGACCCCGAACGCCGTCCGGGGCTCGTCGAGATGCTTGGCGATCGCCAACGCCGTCGACGGCGCAAGCTCGCTGTCACCGAAGAAGGTGAACGTCGCAGAGTCGCCGTTCACCAGGTGCGGCTCGGCGTGCTCGTTCGAGCGCCCCTCCCCCGCAAGGTAGCTCAGCAGACCGCCCATGCGGTCGCCTCGCGTCACGTTCGGCATCACGAGTCGGCCAGCCGATCAACCGCAGCCGTCACCCTCGGGAACAGCGCCCGGAACTCGGCAGTGACCGCCTCGGCCTCCGCCGGGAAGGTCCCTTCCGTGTTCGCGTACCGGGCCAGCTGGTTCAGGTTCGTGGCAATGCCGGCGACCTCGCGACGGACGCTGAACAGCTCCGCGATCGCCGCCTTCCGCTCGGTGCTCGTCTCGACGTGCGCGCTCTTCGCGGACTCGTGCAGCAACCGAGGAACGGTCATGCCAGCGGCCGCGGCCTTCGCCTCGAGCTCGGCCGCCTCGGTCGGCGTCACGGTCACCGGGTAGCGCTTCGAGCGCTTCTCCCCCGGCGTCGCATTTGCACGCCGGCGGCGACCGAACAACTGCCCGCTCCCCCGCTCGCTCATCGTCGACCTCCGCGCTACGCGCCGATCCGTCCCGTGACGACCGTGCTCTCGCCGCGCTCGTGCCAGCCGGCCAAGTGCGCGGCAGCCTGCAGGAACACCTCGACGTTGCGATCGTCGATGCCCGACAACAGCTCCCCGATCGGCGGCGCGGTCACGACACCGAGCAGGCTTGCGATCAGCCACAGCACGCGCCGCTCACCGCCCGACAGGCCGTTGTCGAGGGCGTACTCCTCGAGGGCGTCACGGTCCATCCAGCCGCGCCCGCCTTCCTCGTCGGTGCCGATGGCCTTGACCGAGAGCAGGTCACCCTTCAAGCGCCGCCACATCGTGCCACGGGTGAGCATCATCACCGCGGCCTCGCAGTCGTAGGCGCCGCGCGCCCAGCCCTCGAGCGCGATCACCACGCGGTCATCCTCGATGTCGCTCATCGTCTCTCCCCTGCATTCCGCCCAGCGCAGCGACCCGCCTCCTGGCGGGCGTCATACGACAAGTATGCCGAGGCAACACGCCCCGCGTCTAGCCTCCAAGCCGGTTTATGGAACATAAACCTATAGCTTGCTCCGTTCGGAACTCCATCCAGACGGTGCGCAGCACTGTCCTCGGATCGAAGAGCCGAGAGCCGGAGCGAAGCTCCGCGATGTTGTTGGCCGGCTGCGCCGGCACGGCAACTCCGTTGCCTTTCGCACCGGGAAGGGTACGCAC
>JAGNOB010000386.1 GCA_017990305.1 Leucobacter sp. | reverse complement strand
GGCTGCGATCCCGGCGGTGCGGCTCGGCGGCCTGGTGCTCGCGGTTGCAACCCTCAGCGCGTTCGCGCTTCCCGGTCGCGATTGGGTCTACCGGCCGCCGCCGCCCAGCGGCCCCAGGGCGGGCCGAGGGGCGCGATAGCTGCGCCAACACAGCGGCGGCCACGTAGCGTTGCTCGCCGAAATCGCCTGCCGCTAGTCGTCTCTCGCCGGCTGCTTCCGCCCCGGCCGCAGGATGAAGAACCCGAGAATGATCGCGCCGAGCGTGAGCACGATGCCACCGAAAAGCACCGATCCACGTAGCCCGAACATCGAGCCGAGCACGGCCACGGTGAGGCCGCTGAACGTCATCATGCCAGGGCCGAACATCGTGTAGGCGCCGATGACCCTGCCGCGCTGGTCGTCGGGCGCACGCAGCTGCACGATGCTCATCTCGGTCGCGTCCGCCGTGATGCGGACGACGCCGCCGATAAGCAGCGCAATCACGGCGACCGGGTAGACGGAACTTGTCGCGAACACGACCGTCGTGATCCCGAGCGCCGTCGCCGCAATGACCGCGGTGCGCGCGGTTGTCGGGACCCGGCCAGTCGCTTCGAGCAGGAATCCACCGATCACGCCGCCGGCGCCGTTCGCAAACAGCAGCACGCCGTACGCGAGCCCGGCTGACCCCGCGCCGAGCTCATCGGCGAACTCCGGCATGGCGTTTTGGATGACCGCGCCGATTGTCGCCGCGCTGAGCGCCGAGAGCAGAATCATGCCGAGGAGCTCGCGATCGTTGCGGATTGTGCGGAGCACACCGAACGCCGAGAAGAATGTCATTCTCTTCTCGGGGGCGCGCGGTGACGCAGCTGCGTCGTCCTGCTGGTTCTTGGGCCCGTGTCGGTCGAGCTTCACGAACCACAAGAACACTGTGAGCGGGAGATAAAACAGGATGTTCACGAACATGCCAGCGGCGGGGCCAACGCTGAGCAGCAGTGCTGAACCGACGACGGGCCCGGCGAGAAGTCCGAGCGAGCGGAACGTCGAGTTCATGCGGATTGCGCCGGGCAGCTGCTTCGGACCTGCGAATTTGTAGAGCAGCAACTGCTCGGCGGGCATCCAAATGCAGCCGGCGAGGCCGTGCAGCACGAGCAGTACGCACGCGTGCCAGAGCTCGAGGGTGCCTGTGAGGAACAGGATGCCCCACGTCGCAGACACCGCCATGAACAGGGCCTGCCCGATCTGGATCACGCGCCGTGGATCGAAGCGTTCGGCGAGTGCGCCCGCAGCGACAGAGAAGAGCAGGTAGGGCAGCCAGTGGCTGACGATCTGGAACCCGACCAACCACGGGGATTGGAAGGTCTGCCAGAGCACCCAGTAGGCGAGGACGTGCTCGACGTTGTCGGCCATCATCGAGAGCGCACCGCCGCCGATGTAAGGGCCCGTGCGCCGGTCTCGAAGTGCACCGAATTTCCGTGGCCGCTCGTCGGGCACCTCGTCGCTATTCATCAGACCTCACTGTACAAGGTGCCGTGATGCCGGACGGGCGCCCGCAGAATCCTTGGAGTTTTCTTGGCATGCCCGCGAGAGCCTGGAACGACAGTGCCCGTCACCGCAGCAACGAATGGAAGACAGCTATGCGCACCACCCCACTCCCCGAGACCACGGCGCCGACGGGCCGTCCTCGTATGAGCCGGCGCCGCCGCAAGCGGCTGACGATCGCTATCGCGAGCACGGTCGTGGTGTTGTTGGGGCTCAGCGCAGCTGCCATCGCCGTCGCGTTCCACACCGTCAACGAGGGCATCGTGCGCTCTGACTTCGTGTTGCCACAGGTCGAGGAGATTGTGGCGACTGATCCTGGCGAGCAGAACATTCTGATTATGGGCATGGACAGCAGAGTCGATCAGAACGGTAACCCGCTGCCAGACGGGGTCTACGAGGCGCTCCACGCCGGTGGCGCGGACGACGGAGGGTACAACGCGAACGTGCTCATGCTGCTCCACATTCCCGAGGATCGATCGAAGACGGTCGGCATCTCGATTCCCCGCGACGACTACGTCGAGATCCCCGGAGCACCGCTCGGGGTGGGGTACTCGAAGATCAAAGAGGCATACGGTCTCGCAATGCAGGAGCGCATGAACGAGCTCGTCTGGCAGAACGAGGGCGAGCTCACCGATCAGGAGATCTACAAGCAGGCACGCGCTGCGGGCAGGCAAGCCCAGATCGAGACCGTCTCCCACTTTCTCGGCGACGTGCGCATCGACCACTTCGTGGAGATGACGATGGGTGGGTTTTACCACGTCACGGAGGCCGTCGCACCGCTCACCGTCTGCCTCAACCAGGCGACGCAGGACTACTATTCAGGCGCAGACTTCGAAGCGGGTGTGCAAGAAATCGATGCGGAGCAGGCGATGAGCTTTGTGCGGCAGCGCCGCGACACGGGATTCGACGGGCCGTTCCTCACGGATCTCGATCGATCGAGGCGCCAGCAGGCATTTCTCGGGTCGCTCGCCGAGAAACTCCGGCAGAAGAGCACCCTGATGAACCCGAAGACGGTGTGGTCGCTCGCCGATGTGACGCAAAAACACGTCGCGCTCGACGCCGACTTTGATGTGCTCGGATTCATGCGGATCGCGCACGAAGTGTCGCAGACCGGTGCGCACTTCATCACCCTGCCCATCATCGACTTTGAGACTGTCGACGGCGCGGAAGTGAACATCGTCGACGTCGACGAGATCCAGCGCATCGTCGCATCGGTGCTCGACGGCAGCTATTTCGACGCACCCGAGACGGGGGGCGCCGGCGACGGCGCCGACGGTGACGACGCTACGACCGAGGGAGCTGGGGAGTCTGAAGACGGCGCCGACGCCGCATCGCCGGAAGCGGACGGCGAAGCGAACGAGACCGACGAAGACGAGCAGATCCCCAGCACCGCGCGCTACGATTCCTGGGAGGAACCCATTCAGGCGGGATCCATCC
>JAGNOB010000385.1 GCA_017990305.1 Leucobacter sp. | reverse complement strand
ATGTATGCCTGGAACTGCATTCGCACGGGGGCCGAGGCGCCGGCTGCGAGTTCTGCCGCGAGATCGGAGTCGGGCGCTACCACCATGAAGGTGGCGCCGTGCAGCGTGTCTGGTCGGGTCGTGAAGACTGGGACGCGCTCAGCGCGGCCCTCGATCTCGAACTCGACCTCGGCACCGTGCGAACGACCGATCCAGTTGCGCTGCATGCTGAGCACCTTCGCGGGCCAGCGACCCTCAAGGGCGTCAAGGTCGTCAAGCAGGCGGTCAGCGTAGTCAGTGATGCGGAAGTACCACTGAGTGAGCTTCTTCTTCACGACCATTGCCCCGGAGCGCTCCGAGGTCCCGTCAGCCAGCACCTGCTCGTTCGCGAGCACCGTTTGATCTACCGGATCCCAGTTCACCCAGCTGGCCTTGCGGTACGCGAGACCCTTCTCGTACATCTTCAGGAAGATCCACTGGTTCCACTTGTAGTACTCGGGGTCGCTCGTGTGGAGCACGCGGCTCCAGTCAAACGACGGCGCGTAGGTGCGGAAGGAGGCCTTCTGCTGCTCGATGTTCGCGTAGGTCCACTCTCGCGGATCGATGCCGCGCTGAATAGCTGCGTTCTCAGCGGGGAGCCCGAAGGAGTCCCAGCCGATCGGGTGCAGCACATCGTGGCCCTGGCCGCGCCAGTAGCGGGCAAGGATGTCACCGAAACAGAACGCCTCGGCGTGCCCCATGTGGAGGTCGCCCGACGGGTACGGGAACATGTCGAGCACGTACTTCCGCGGCTTGTCTGATTCAAGGCCGACGGGCACCTCGAATGGCTTGAGCTCATCCCAGACGGGTAGCCAGCGATCCTGGATCGCCTTGAAGTCATAGCCCTGCTCAGCATCCTGCTGGCCGGTTCCCTGCTCGCTCACACGCACCTCAACACTCGTCGATCATTTCCGGCCTCTGGGGCCGCACACATCCACCCAGTTTATCCCGCTGAGCGTCAAAGGTTTGCCAGCATCGCGGCAGCCTTGAGATCTCGCTCTCGCCGTTCGCTCCCCGGGTCGGAATCGATCGTGATCCCACCGCCAGCGCCGACGAGGGCACGGCTCGGCGTGCCGGCGTTCGCGCGCCACACCGTCCCGGCTGCTGCGCGCAGTTCGACGCCACGAATCGTCATCGCAAGCTCGGCGTCGCCACCGTCGTCAATCCACCCGAAACATCCCGAGTAGAGCCCGCGAGGCCCGGCTTCGAGGGCTGCGAGTATCTCAATCGCGCTGCGCTTGGGAGCCCCGGTCATTGATCCGCCAGGGAAACATGCTTCGATTGCATCGTAAACGTCGGCTCCCGCGCGCAACTCCCCGGCGACAGTGCTCACCAGCTGGTGCACACGGGGATGCGTCTCCACCGCGAGAAACCGTTCTACCCGCACAGAACCGACGCTGCACACGCGGGCAAGATCGTTCCGCATGAGATCGACAATCATGAGGTTCTCTGCCCGCTCCTTCGGATCCGCAGCAAGCTCTGCCGCGAGTTCCCGGTCGCGTTCGATTGATTCTCCTCGCGGCCTGGTGCCCTTGATCGGATGCGTAGAAACGGAGCGCCCACGCACGGTGAGAAAGCGTTCCGGGCTTGCGCTCACGAGGGCACGTCCGGGAATCGAGATCACCCCGCCGCGCATCGCGCCTTGGCGCAAGCGATCGTAGAGCTCGAGCGGGGACGCCGTCGTGTGCGCTTCGGCGGTGTCTGTGAGACACAGCACGTATGCGTCGCCCGCGCGGATCGCGGCTCGGCAATCCGCTACCCGCGCTTCGTAATCGCTGCCACGCCAGCTGTGGTCGGCATGGCCGCGCGGGTCGCGCAAGTGGGGCCCGCGCGGGGACCACGAGGCCAGTGGCGCGGATCGACGCCTGAGTATCTCCGTTAGACGTGAAGCCGCGACAGCGGCGCCCCGAACCGCAGCTGAGCCTGTGTCGTGGTCAACGACAAGCACTGCATCCGCACGCAGCGCAAATCCCGGCGCTGCGTCGTCAATATGCGGTTCAGCACCAACCAAGGCGACGCCGAGCTCATAGCCAAGAGCGACAATCCACCCTGACGAAAACCCGGTGGCGTCGACAACTGTCTCCTCCGCCGGGTCGTCCTGCTCATGGGTGCGCAGCGACGCCAGAAAGTCGCGTTCGCGTCCACGCTCAGCCTCACGGACCGCACTGGCGATGCCCAGGTAGCTCACGCGGCGCTCGCCGGGCGCAGCTGCCTCACCGTCGAGCCAAAACCACGCATTGCCGCTCTCATCGAGCGCCCGAGCAGCATCCATCGCTGTCACTGCGACTCCCCCACGTTCCACCCTCACAGCGTAGTGCTACGCTCGCGCCATGAGTACTTCCGCTGGCGTGCCCGAGCTGGTTGCAGCTGACTCGTTTCGCGTGCGAGTTTGCGACGGCCGCGCGGAGGTGCGCGGATTCGAGCGGCACATTGCACGTTTCCGGTGGGCGGTCAGCGACGCGACGGCCGCAGGCGAGAGCCTCTCAGCCCAAGCGATTTCAGCCGCCGATGCGTTCCTTGCCGAGGCCATCTCCGAGATTGCGCGCTTTGGCGAGGGTTTTCCGCGCCTGGAGATGTGGCGGACCCCTGACGGGTCTACACGCTTCGCGCTGTCCCTCCGCCCCCTCCCACCGCTCGGAGAGGCGCTCCAGCTCACGTCTGTCGTTGCCGCACCCAGCGCACGCGCGCGCCGCAAGGGCCCCAATATCGCCAGCTACTCGGCGCTGAACCGAAAGCTCAGCGCAGAGGCGGTGCTCGTCGACGCCACTGGATTCGTCAGGGAAGGAGCAACGACGAGTCTCATCTGCTGGCCAGACAAAAGCGATGAGACGGGCTACGTCATCGATTCCGACGCACGCGTGGCCTCAGTCACGGAAGCTATCCTGGTCGCGGCCGCTGCGCAGCGGCTCCTTGGCAAAAAACCGAACAGCCCCCGAGC
>JAGNOB010000384.1 GCA_017990305.1 Leucobacter sp. | reverse complement strand
CCCTGCAGATGTACGCCGAAGCAGGCCTCATCACGCTCGACCCATCCGTCGACAAGTGGGAGGTCACGGTCAAGGACATCACCGAGAACCCCAAGAGCCTCGAGTTCACGGAAGTAGATCTCATGCAGCTCAATGCGGCTTACCCCGAGGCTGACGGCGTATTCCTCCACGGCACGTTCGCTCGACAGCTCGGACTCGTTCCCGGTGACGATGCGATCGCTGTTGAGCAGGATCCGCAGTTCGCGGTATCTCTCGTGAGCCGCAACGACAACCAGGACTCCCCCGAGGTGAAGGCACTCGCAAAGGCCTTCCACAGCGACGAGGTGCGCGCAGTGCTCGAGGAGTTCGAGGTGCCTGCGGCGTTCTAGACACGAAGCCTCGCGGGGAGTGCGGCGCACGCGCTGCACTCTGCACGCCGCTCTCCCCGTGGCTTTGCGTGGCATCGAGCTGCGCGCCACTACGGCTAGGGCTCGGGGTGTCCATCGTAGGTGCGGATCTTGAAGTCGGTTGCCTCGAGCGAGAGCTCAAGCTCACGAAGCTGCAAGCGAATCCGATCCCTCTGCGCGCGCATCATTGCACGCCGATCTGGAATCGTCGCGTCTCCTACCTCGACTAAGCCAATGTAGCGACGCAACTCTCGCATCGGCATCCCCGACACCCGCATTCGCGCGAGAAACACGAGCCGACGTAGCGCACCCGAAGAGTACTCCCGGTATCCGGCGGAGTTCCGCGCCGGAGATACGAGGCCCTGCTGTTCGTAGTAGCGCAGCGTGTGAGCCGTGAGACCAACGATGGCGGCTGCCTCGGTGATACCGACGGGCCGACCCTCCTGGGTGGCAGTCGAGGGATCAGCGGGCGAAGACTCGGCAGACGAAGGTACGGGGGCCGAAGGTACAGGCGCCGAAGGTAGGCGCGGCGAGCGTACGGGCGGCGAAGGTACCGGCGCTGAAGGTACGCGCGGCGAGCGTACGGGCGGCGAAGATACCGGCGGCGAGCGTTTGGCGGCGTGCAGTTCAGACTGCGCGAGCGCGTTAACCGCTGTCGACGTCATACTTCCTTCATCCTGCGCATTCATCCCGCTGTGGGGAACGCACGCTTACTTGTCGGTACACCTGGGAAGTCCGCGGATTCGGCGATACTCGCCATGCGTTGCAGACTCTCCAGGCCACTCTTGTACGCGCGGCTGAGGTTTCGCACAGCTTCGGCCCCGAGGGGCAAGCGAAGCGGCATGTCCGGGGAGCGGAGCTGCGCGCGGATAATCTGTGCCGCTCGCGCCGGATCGCCCTCTTGTGAACCTGCTGCAGCCACCATGTCAGCACGAACAGTATTGAGAACGCTGTCGTATTTGGCGTGCTCATCTGCCCGCTGGAGCACATCCGCGTCGTTGAATGCCGTGCGGAACCTGCTGGGCTCGACTATAAGCACCCGTATTCCGAACGGCGCAACCTCTCCGGCCAGGGCCTCAGACCAGCCTTCGAGCGCGAATTTTCCGGCCGAATAGCTTCCCACCCCGGGGAAGGACATTCGCCCTCCCTGGCTACTCATCTGCACGATGCTACCCGCCGCCTGCTCACGCATGTGAGGGAGAACCGCGCGCACCAGTGCGGCGGGACCAAACAGGTGCTGCCCGAGCATGGACCGCAGTTGGGCATCGGTGATCTCTTCAGCGCCCCCAACCTGACCTGCGCCGGCGTTATTCACCAGGACGTCGACCCGCCCAAACACGCGTACGGCATGTTCGACCACCTCGGCAGCGCTGTCGGTGTCGCCCACGTCATGCTCGATCACCACCAGGCGGTCACCAAATTGCAGCTCCAGCGCGGCAAAGTGCTCGGTACGCCGCGCAGTTCCCACAACCCGTTCACCTGCTTCCAGGGCAGCTTGGGCTAACGCCAGCCCGAGGCCGGATGAAGCACCAGTGATGATCCAGGTTGTCGTGTCGTCGCTCATGCAGCGACTCTAAATCTTTGAGTGCGCTCGAAGGCAAGCAATTTGCACGCTGCATTTTCGATGCGGAGCTGGAACCGGGAGATCAAGCGTTGGCTTCGCGTGCCTGACGTTCGCCCTGTCTACTCCGGCTATTCCGGCTACTCCGGCTGTTGCGACTGTTCACCTCGTCTGCCTCCGTGGCTCGACGAAACCGCACTCGGCTGGCCGGCTTGTCGAAATACACCCGCCCAGTCGGGCTGGTCCATTGCATTACTCCGCCTTCCTGTTGCTCAACGTTCCAGTCCGTGTGGTGCTTCAGCATATGGTGACCGCGACAGAGGTGAGCCAGATTTGCGGTCGAAGTTGGTCCACCGTGTGCCGCGTCCACCGTGTGGTCGATGTCGCAACGATAGGCAGCAACCCTGCACCCCATAGCCCGGCAGTGCAGATCCCGGCCAGATAGCACTCGACGCTGTTCGGCTGACGGTCGATAGCGGTTCACTGTGAGCACTTCTCCGCCGACGTTCGCAGTGACGCATTCCCAGGCCTCGGCGTCTCCGGCAAGCCGTTGGGCAGTCACAGCATCGATTGGCCCGTAGCCGATGAGCTCTGCTGCGCCGCCAGCGGCGCCATCCGTTCTCCCACTGCCGCGCATACCGACTAGGTCTCCGGGGATCACGACCTGGATTTGAGCCTGGATTCGACTTGCCGCATCTCGAAACTCGCCCTGCCGCTCGAGTAACAGGTCTCGAAAGGCATCTGCCCGAACCTCATCGCGGGAGCGCCCGTCGCGGGCATGCTCACTGCGCGCTACCGCGCCAAGCTCAGGGCGCTCGACCGACGCGCTTCCTGCAGCACCAGACACGTGCGGAGCGGTTGCGCTGATTGCTGCTGTGTCGGTAGCGATCTTCGTCAGGCGGTGGTAAATCGCGTAGGCCTCCTCGGCTGGAAGGTAGGCGGTGAGATCAGCCATGCCGTCATCGGCATCGATGACACGGACCGAGCGGCACTTCACCGCCCGCTGATGCCGTTCAACCA
>JAGNOB010000030.1 GCA_017990305.1 Leucobacter sp. | reverse complement strand
TAAGGTCCGACAGCTCGCACCGCTCACGCGTGGTGATCGCGGGCCTGGGCGCGGGCGCCCCTGCCTCTGCGGGGAACACTCGTGGGTCTCCTCGGGTCTGGTCGTCACGCGCCGAGCAGGTGATGACGGTCGCCACTGTACTTCCCTGCCGCCCAACGACAGAGCGAGCGACCCGGTCGTACAGCTCATCAAGGCACACGAGCACGCTGGCTCCGGAGTCATCAAGGACGTGCGCGAGCTCCCGTTCAAGGTTCATCGGGTTGACCGCGACACCAATTCCCCCGGCCTTCCAAGCAGCGAGCAACCCAACGACAAACGCTGGATTATTCTGCAGGTAGAGCGCGAGTCGGTCACCGCGAGCAAAGCCGCGTTCTTGCAACGCCACGGCGAGCGCATCTGAGCGCTCATCGAGTTCGCGAAAACTCAGCGTGCCATCAAAGTAGTGAATGGCCGAAGCCTCTGGAGTGCGTGTCACGGTTGCCGCAAACGCTGCGAGTACCGATTCGTACTCGACCGCGATCTCGTGCGGGAGGCCTGCGGGATAGCTCGGTCGGCACGGCTGTGCTGGGGCTGCCATCACGCCACCTACAGGATCGCGATCGGGTTCACTGGCGATCCCGAGGCACCATGAATCTTGAGTGGGGCCGCGACGTACAGGAAACTGTATTGATCAGCTTCTCGGCACCGCTCGGCGAGTTTTTCGAGGTCACAGATCTCAGTCAGCGTGACTCCGAGGTTGCGCATCAGGGCGCTGTGGAGCGGGAGCGCAATGCCCGAAACCGGGTCGTATGTCACCTCGTTCGCGATCGTGTCTGTCACCAGATTCGGGATCTCCATGTCTTGGAACCATTGCACGAGCTCCTTGCTGTGCGTCAGCCCTGGCTCGCAGAAGTTCTCGTAGAACGCGTCACCGAGGTCGAAGAACCGCTGGAGAAAATTGGTGCGGACAACAATAATGTCGTGCTTCTCGATGGTGATCCCCTGGGCGCTGGCGCAGGCAAGCAAGTCTTCGTGCGTAAACGTCTCCGCGGGTTCCAGGGCGGCTTTTCCGCGGAAACGCGCCATGTCAAGCAGTACCCCTCGGCCGACAACACCTCGCTGGGCAATGGGTTCTACGCTGGCCTTGTCGAGTCCCCCGATCGTGGTTCGGGCATCGTATCCGTTCCAAAGCTTGCCCTCGTACCAGACGTGCCCGAGGGCATCGTATTGCGTCGAGCCCTGCAGAAATGCTTCAAGCTTGTCGTCGGCGTAGTGGGTACCGCCCGGGAACTGCGGGGCGTTTTCGGTATCCCACGTCGATTCGTCGACTACCATCGTTCTCACCGCTGGCGTCCGCGACGGCCACACGGGGTCTCCATTTGGGTCGCCGATGAGCCGCTGCAGGGTCACTACTGTTCCAGAGGTGACGTGTTGCACCCCGCGGAGCACTTCGTCGGCGGTGAGGTAGTTGAGTGACCCGACTTCGTCATCGGGCCCCCACTTTCCCCAATTCGATGGCGACTCTCGCAGGTAGTCAGCGAGCATCGGGACAGGTTCTGGTGTCGACGTTGACATGCGCTTCTCCCTCGTCACGGTTGTGTGCCCGCGAAGGCGCCGAGTCCGGGCAACTATTTCGAGTATCCGCAAAAAATCAACACCTGTCAATAAACGTCTCGAGTTGTGGCTCGGTGTCAGTCTTGTGCCGGCGCGCTGTGCACTTATGCCCTGCCCAGATAGCGGGCAATCTGAGATGCTGGGGGCGAGATCGATCACGCAACGGAGCCCTGTGACGCGTCACGCGTTCCTTGCACACCACTGTGAGGAGACAACACCGTGAATACTTCTGAGAGAGTCGCAATTATTGCTGGAGCTCGCACGCCTATCGGCAGCTTCGGCAAGGCGTTCCGCGATACTGAAGCGCACGAGCTTGGCGCGTTCGCGGTGCGGGAAGCGCTCATTCGGGCAGGCATCTCTGGCGATGAGGTCGGCGAAGTCGTCATGGGTAACATCGGTCAGATCGGCGCTGACGCTTACAATGCGAGGCGGGTCGCACTCGCAGCTGGCCTGCACACTCGTGTGCCAGCGTTCACGGTGAACCGGCTCTGTGGGTCGGGGTTGCAAGCAATTTGGTCGGGCGCTCAGCAGCTACTCTGGGGCGGCGTAGACGTCGTCGTTGCAGGCGGCGACGAGAACATGACCCGGCTCCCGTTCTACGATTACAACGCACGATTCAACGACCGGTTGGGTGACCGCACCCTGGTCGACGGGACGTTGCAGATGCTCAGCGATCCCTTCACGGGCAAGCACATGGGCACTACCGCAGAGAACGTCGCGGAGCGCTTCGGCGTGAGCCGCGAGGATCAGGATGCATTTGCGGTTGAGAGCCAGCGTCGAGCCGCGCTTCCCGAGTCCCAGGCGGTCTTCGCGGAGGAAATCGTGCCTGTTACGACCTCGGGCAGGAAGCCCGTGACGGTGTCGGTTGACGAGCACCCCAAGCCGGGAACCACCCAGGAGGTGCTCGCTGGGCTGCGACCCGCGTTCAAGGATGGCGGATCGGTGACAGCCGGCAATGCTTCAGGAATTAACGACGGCGCCGGCGCGGTCGTGCTCATGCGCGAATCGGACGCCCGCGCGCGCGGGCTCGCCCCGCTCGCGACCATCGAAGCGGTCACCACTGCGGGGATCGAGCCCGAGATCATGGGCTACGCACCGACGCTCGCGCTCGCGAAGCTGTTCGAGCAGACTGGCCTGTCCCCCGACGACATCGGGCACACCGAGATGAACGAAGCGTTCGCGTCGCAGGCCATTGCGGTGATCCGCGATTCCGGTCTCGACCCGGCACGCACGAACCCGTACGGCGGCGCAATCGCGCTCGGCCACCCTGTCGGCGCAACGGGCGCGATCCTTTCACTGCGCGCGGCAATGGATCTGCAGCGCCGCGGCCATGACCACGCAATCGTGTCGATGTGCATCGGCGGCGGCCAGGCGCTCGCTGCGCTGTTCCGTCGCTGGGACGCATAACCCTTCGTAGGCCGGTGGATGTGGGAGTGCTGCTCCCGCGTCCACCGTCCTTGGCGTTTCTTCCGCGTATCGGAAACCGTCAACGCTCTCGCAACAGCCTTCACCGTTGACTGGGGTCATGCTCGACACGACTCACACCCAGCATCGCACCCCCACGGATATTTCGGCGGCAGAGCGCGGCGACGCCACGATCGTGACCGCCATGGTGTTCGTCAGCTACCTATTCCTCTTGACTTGGGCGATCGTCTGGAAGCTCGGCGTTCCATACGCTTCGACAGGCTTTGGGGCTGTAAAACTCGTCCCCTTTACCGCGAACGCGGGGTTTGGTCCGAGTGCGCCTGGTGAGGTAGCCGCAAACTTCCTCGTGTTTGTCCCGTACGGGATCATTCTCGCCGCGCTCGTCCCGCGCCGACAGAGGATGCTCGGTGCTGGCATCATTGCCGCGACCAGCCTGAGCTATGAGTTTCTCCAGTTCGTACTCGGTGTCGGCGCTGCTGACACCACCGACGTGCTCGTCAATACTGCGGGTGGGATGATCGGCATCGCACTCTTCGCTACCTCGAGCACCCGCAACCGGCGTGGCTACGCCGGCGTACTCTCGCGGGCCGGCGTCTTCGGGCTGCTGGTCGCGATCGTTCTGAGCTCAGTGCTGGTGTTGTTCGCCGATACCCGATGATGCAACTGGAAGATCGACAGTGACCACAATCCCGCCAGCGGGCCGCGCAGTGAGTGTGAGAGATCCGTCGTGGGCGAGGGCGATACTTTGCACAATCGCAAGCCCCAGTCCGACCCCTGAGTCATCGCGGCGGATGCGTTCGACACCACGTTGAAACGGCTCATTGAGTGTCGACACGAGTTCCTGTGGCAGCTGCCGCCCACTGTTCTCGACCGACAGGAAAGCGCGACCGGCTGCTTCCCCGGTCGTGGCGGTGACCCACCCACCGTCCGCGAGATTGTGCACGATCGCGTTGAGGACGAGGTTGCTGGTGAGCTGCAGGAGCAGCGAGGCAGATCCACTCGCGGCGACAGGCTCCCCTGCGACCGTGATCGTGACTCCGCGAGACTCTGCCCGGGGTAGCAGGGTCTCGATGGCCTCATCCACGAGGAGTGAGAGATCCACTGGTTGTCGCGCGAAGGATCGCTGGCCGCTCTTACTCAGTGTGAGCATTGCCTCCGTCAGTTCGATCGCTCTGGCGTTCACAGCCCACAATCGTTTGACGAGTGCGCTCGACTCCGCAGGAGGATCCTCTCGCGCGACGTCGAGCATTGTCTGAGTGATCGCGAGGGGCGTGCGGAGCTCATGAGACGCGTTTGCGGCGAAGCGTTCCTGCTCAGCTGCGTGTGCCTCAAGCCGGTCGAGCATGCTGTCGAACGCGTCAGCAAGTTCTTGAAACTCGTCGGTCGGGCCTTCCAGGGCGATCCGCGTGCCGTAAGCTCCCCCGCTTACCTGTCTAGTGACTGCCGTCATTCGTGCGAGCGGTGCAAGCATGCGGCCGGCGAGCAACCAACCCCCGACAAGCCCGACAGCGAGCAGAACACAGAGCGCCCACAGTGCCGGCGGCAGAAAGGCCCGGATAAGGTCATTCCTTCCCGGAAAGTAACTCTCCTCGGCGAGCGCAGCACGATCCGGGACGTGCCGCAGCAAGAAAGCCCAAACGACAGCAAGAAACAGGATCCCTGCGATGAGCAGGAAGCCCGCGTAGCTGAAGGTGAGACGCAGACGCGCGCTCACTCCCCGCCCGCTAGTCTGCCGCTGCATTCGCAGGATCCGAACCTGTCTCGATGCGGTACCCGACGCCGGGAACCGTTCCGATGATGCTCGGCTCCCCGATCCGTTTCCGCAGTGCCGACATAGTGATTCGCACCGCATTCGTAAATGGGTCAGCGTTCTCGTCCCACGCACGTTCGAGGAGCTCTTCCGCGCTCACCACTCCGCCCTCTGCAGAAACAAGCACTTCGAGCACTGCGAACTGTTTCCGTGTGAGCGCGACATATTTTCCATCTCGATAAACCTCACGACGAAACGGGTCGACCTTCAGCCCTGCATACTCCCGCACCGGCGGTCGATGGTGTGCACGCCGCCGATCGAGAGCACGGAGCCTAAGAATGAGCTCCTGGAGTTCGAAGGGCTTCGTGAGGTAATCGTCGGCACCGAGTTCAAACCCCGAGGCTTTATCGTCGAGCCGATCTGCGGCCGTCAGCATGAGAATCGGCATGCCCGTTCCAGACGCGACGATACTCGCGGCTACCTCGTCCCCCGACGGACCGGGAATGTCGCGGTCGAGCACAGCAATGTCGTAATCGTTCACGCTCAGCAACTCGAGGGCCTGATCGCCGTCGCCCGCGATATCAGCGGCGATGGCTCCGAGCCGGAGGCCATCACGAATGGCCTCGGCCAGGAAGGGCTCGTCTTCGACGATTAGTACGCGCATCTCCCCATCGTACGAAGAAGCCCATATGCGGAACGTATGAAATCTGCGATCCACGCTCATGCTCACAGTCTTGCGGTCGACGTGCCGGGGTCTACCGCAGGCCGGGCAGTCGCTCGGCCTCTGACTTGGAGGGACCTCACTGTCGTCCGCATGTTTGCCGTTCCCCACTACACCATTAGCCCAGGGCTGCTTGCGTTCATGGCTGGCCTTGGTTAGGAATGAAAGAGGGACTGCGCCAACGGCGGCGTGGCGACCAATGCAGAGGAGTGGCAATGACGCCAAGAGAAGACCTGTGGAATCAGGCTGCCGAATCACTTACCGCGCGCAGAATCCACTGGCCCGCAGACGTGCCGCGAGAGTACGTCGATCCCGCGCCAACGTACGGACTCAACGACTACCTTCAGAGGTGGGCCAGAGAGCGCCCCGACACCACAGCGATCCACTTCTACGGTCGCGATATTTCGTACGCGGAGCTCGAGCGCAGCGCTGGCGCCTTCGCCGGCTGGCTCAGCGAACGTGGCGTGCACGCTGGCGACCGCGTCGGGGTCTTCCTCGGAAACTGCCCCCAGCTCACCATCGCGCTCCTCGGTATTCTGCGAATTGGCGCGGTCTACGTGCCCATCAATCCGATGTTCAAGGCGCGCGAGCTCGCGTACGAACTCGCTGACGCCGGGGTGACGCTCCTACTCACGCACCCTTCCCTCGCGTCCGTCGTTGCCGAAGCACGCGAAACCACTCCCGAACACTTCGAGGGCGCATCGTTGTCAGCAGTCACCCCTGCACTCGATGTGGCATTCACAGCGCCGGGAGACATGCTCACGGCCCCAGCGACCCCGCCAGCGCCCTTCCCTCCCGCCTCTGGCGGCGAGATATCCGACTGGGCCAGCATCATGAGTACCGAGCCTGTACGCCCGATCCGCTGCGACAGGGACGCACTCGCCGCGCTGAATTACACCGGCGGCACCACGGGCATGCCAAAGGGCTGCGAGCACACCGAAGGCCACATGATCTATACCGCGCAGAGCACTCTGCTTGGCCAAGGGCGCGTTCCCGGCACACCGCTCGACGATAGCGGCAGGGTGCACGTCTCGCTGGGGTTCCTTCCCATGTTTTGGATCGCGGGCGAGGACATGTGCCTTCTGAACCCACTCATCGACGGTGCGACAGTGGTCATTATGAGCAGATGGGATGCCACGACTGCGCTCGCGCTCATCGAGAGCCAGCGGGTCACGTGGATGGCCGCCCAAGCGGATAATTACGTCGAACTGCTCGAGTCTCCCGAGTTCGCCAGGACAGATACGTCCTCCCTGCACGAATGCGTCGCGATCTCGTTCGTGCGCAAGCTCGACGTTGCGCTCAGGAGCGAGTGGCAGGAGGCGACCGGGGTGCTGCTCCACGAGGCCTCCTACGGCATGACCGAGACTCACACCGCTGACACGTTCACGTACGGCCTCCACGCAGACAACCACGACTTGCTCGCCGAGCCAACCTACTGCGGATATCCCGTGCCTGGCACCTCGATTATCGTCGTCGATGATGACCTCCTCCCGGTAAATACCGGCGAACCCGGGCAGATTCTCGTGAAGTCTCCGTCAGTGCTCAGGGCCTACTACAACAAGCCAGAAGCGACGCGGGAGGCGCTGGTGGACGGCTGGTTGCTCACTGGCGACACGGGACAGTTCAACGAGCACGGCGGACTCTCCTACCTGTTCCGTTCGAAGGAAATGATCAAAGTGAACGGCATGAGCGTATTCCCGACCGAGGTTGAGGCCTATTTCAAGTCGCACCCCGAAGTCGTTCGGGTCGCAGTGGCCCCGCAGGAAGACCCCGTTGTTGGCCAGCGTCCGGTCGCCTTCGTCGAGCTCTCTTCGGGCGCAACGACGACTGCGGAGAGCCTTCGTGAGTGGGCAACGACACAGATGGCCACGTACAAGGTTCCCGTCATCGTCATCGTTGACGCCATGCCGATGACCGCGACAGGAAAGATCCGCAAGGTCGAACTTATGAAGGAGCTCACCACACCGTGACCACACTGCTTGTCGCTAACCGCGGTGAAATTGCCGTTCGTATTATTCGCACCGCTCGAGACATGGGAATACGCACTGTGTCGGTGTTCCCAGCAGATGATGCCGGTAGCCTTCACGTTCGGCTAGCCGATCACGCAGTGGAACTGCAGGGGCTCGGCCCAAGCGCATACCTCAATGCGGCACACATTGTTTCCGCCGCAGTGGAGTCGGGGGTAGACCTGGTGCATCCGGGGTACGGCTTCCTCGCTGAGTCTCCCGATTTCGCACGGGCCTGTGCTGCAGCAGGTCTCACCTTTCTCGGCCCTTCGCCTGAGGCGTTGGAGCGTGCCGGAGCGAAGACTGAGACGCAAGCACTCGCGCGTGCGCTTGGTATCCCGCTGCCCCAGGCAACCGGTGTGCTTGAATCAGCGGATCCCGCACTTGAGCTACTCACCGAATATCCCGATGGTATTGCGCTTAAGGCGGTAGCCGGGGGCGGAGGGCGTGGGATCTCGCTCGTCAGCGATGCTTCCGAGGTTCCCGCCGCACTTGCCCGTTGCCAAGCGGAGGCGCTGCACGGGTTTGGTGATGCGCGTGTATTTGCTGAACGACTCATTCCTTCTGCCAGACATATTGAGGTGCAGGGCATAGGCGGGGCTGACGGTGTTCGGATTGTGGGCGACCGTGATTGCTCGCTGCAGCGACGGCGCCAGAAAGTGATCGAGATCGCACCGGCCCCCGGGCTCGATCCGAAGCTCAGACGCGAGCTGCACGATGCAGCCAGAAGCATCCTTACGTCCCTCGATTATGAGTCACTCGCGACGGTGGAGTTTCTCGTGAGCGGAACCGAATGGGTTCTCCTGGAGATCAACCCGCGTATCCAGGTCGAGCACACGGTGACCGAATCTGTGACGGGCCTTGATCTGGTCGCATGCCAAATCGGGCTCGGCCTCGGCCGTTCACTGTCGGACCTCGGAATTCATGAGGATATCCCGCTTCCCGTGGCGGGCGAGAGTGGGAGCTCAATCCAGTTGCGAATCTCTGCCGAAACCATTGATGAGCACGGCACTCCGCACCCGGCAGTTGGCACCATTCGCAACCTCGATCTGCCCACAGGCCGCGGCGTGCGTATCGACACGTGGGTACAGTCAGGCTCCCAGGTTGGCGCGCTCTACGACACGCTGATCGCGAAGCTCATCATCGATGGCCCCGATCTCCAGGCGGCGGCGCGACGTGCGGCGGCGGCCGTCGCTGAATTTTCCTGTAGCGGAATCGCAACGAATGCGAGCTTCGTTCAAGCAATCCTCGACCTTGCTGATCTCGGCTCGGTCGACACACGCTGGATCGACGAACATCTCGCCGAGATCCTCTCCGCGGCCGGGAACGTTTCACGGGAAACATTTTCATCCGGAGACTCCGCTGACGGCGCTGAGGGCTCCGTGCCGCAGCGGGTTGCTGCGGCACTGCCCGAACTTGGCCCTGGCGAAGAACTTGTGCTCGCACCCCTCAGTGGAACCATCGTTTCGCTTGAAAGCGCTCACGGAGAGTTGGGCCTCATCGAGGCCATGAAGATGCATCATTCAATCCCCGCGCCACCACACTCCGCAGCGCGGGCCCTCGTAACTGTCGGCACAACGGTGACCGCCGGGCAGCCGTTGTTTGTCATCGAGCCACATGCTGAAGTTCGGACAGACACGTCGACGACCCCTGCCGCCGTCCACCCCGGAGTCGCCGAGGTCAAGGAGCGACACGAGGCTGCGCTCGACAGCGCTCGGCCCGAGGCCGTGGCAAAGGTCCACGCCCGTGGCCGTCGCACCGCACGCGAAAACCTCACGGACCTGCTTGTCCCAGGATCCTTCGTTGAGTACGGCCCACTTGTCATCGCCGCGCAGACAGCGCGGCGATCCGTGACCGATCTCATCGCCAACACAAGCGGGGACGGCTTGATCGGCGGCGTCGGCCTCGTGAAAACCCCGGACGGCCCACGTCGAGCAGTCGTCATGAGCTACGACTATATGGTGCTCGCCGGCACCCAAGGAGCACGCAATCACG
>JAGNOB010000383.1 GCA_017990305.1 Leucobacter sp. | reverse complement strand
GTGCCGACCGTGCCCGCAGCGATCATCGCAGCGTTCGGACTCGGGACCCTCCTCCTCATCCGACTCAATGAACGACTGCGGACCCGGTTTGGCAGGCTCATCACTCCGTTGACCGTGACGGTGTTCTTTGCAGCCACCATCCAGTTCGCCACCGCAGCCAAGCTCCTCGTCACCCTCACCAGCGCCCACGGGTTCTACATGATCGCCGTCGCGGGAGTCGGAGTCGCGGCTCTACTGCGCCTCGCACTCAAGAAGAATGTGTGACAGGCCTGCCGGGAGTACACATCCAGACACTCGACGCGCAAGTGTTCCGTCGCGTCTTCATTTCGGCCGCACGTTATGCGATCCCGACCCCTGCGCCGCCCCGCCGAGCCAGCGGTCAACGACTGCGTGAAGTTCGTCGTCGTTCGTGACGGCTGCGCAGCCTCTCGGGCGACGTTGGACGGCACGCCTACCCCCGGCTCGACCGGTTCGAAGCCCAGGAAATCTGAGCGACAGTGTTCGCGGAATCGGTGCAAGCGATCCGTCTAGGCGCGCAGAGGCTTGGACAACTCCCGCCGTGGCTGGACGAACTGGTCCAATTGAGCGAAGCCAGAAATCCCCCGGGGCCATTCACCAGGATGCAGGTGCTGTGGGTCTCGCTCGCACAATCACAAGCACTGGGGCACTTGCGTTCTTTGCCATAGCGCCGGCTTCTGGGCAGAACATCACGATCCTGGCCTCGAGCCCCACCAGACACGTTCCATCGCGGCGCGCGGTCGATTGGGAACACCTCAAGGCAAAGCTCGCTTGGCCGGATCTGCACGGAGGCCGCTCCACAACCCTCCGAGACGGTCAACCAGAAGAGCGATCACTCGCTTCTCAACAACGGCGAGGTACCGCCCGTCGAGGTCCTCGACGAATTCGCGCAGAAGAATGCCCCGGAAATGGCCAGAGACCCAAATTCGCTCGGCATGTAGCCGGAAATAGGCCGACCTCAGTGCGGCTTGTGCCCGAGTGTCAGGGCCCACAACCGGGGAACAGCGAACAACAAATGGCGACCCTGACGGGACTTGAACCCGCGACCTCCGCCGTGACAGGGCGGCGCGCTAACCAACTGCGCTACAGGGCCAGATGTGAAATTGTGGTGTCGCCCGCACGACAACCGTGCGGATGAGAAATAAAAGGAACCCCCACGAGTAGAAGCCTCATGGGGGTTCAGCAGCGGCGTAATGACCGCTACGTGGCTCCGACCGGCATCGATCCGGTGACCTTTCGATTTTCAGTCGAACGCTCTACCAACTGAGCTACAGAGCCAGACGATCAATCGAACTGGATACCCAACTCTAGGCGATCGCCGTGAAGATGAAGAAGCCCTTCCGAAGAAGGGCTTCCCCAATCTAGCGACCCTGACGGGACTTGAACCCGCGACCTCCGCCGTGACAGGGCGGCGCGCTAACCAACTGCGCTACAGGGCCATGCATATTTAGTTGTATTCGGTAAGTGACCCCAACGGGATTCGAACCCGTGCTGCCGCCGTGAAAGGGCGGTGTCCTAGGCCGCTAAACGATGGGGCCGAGACAATTTCTTGCCTGCTACCGAGATATGAGCTTAGGGCAGAAACGGCACAGGGTGCAAATCGCGGCCCCCGTCCGGTATCCCTGGCGTGTCGCAATCACTCACGAACGCGCCCCGAAACCCACGTTTCAGCCGCCGAGTGCACGCTGCACCCGGTTGAGCGAGATGTTTTCGAGCCGCTGCACACCGTCGCCGGTGCGCTGCTCGAAGTGGTAGCCCATCTTGCCCTGGCTGAGCATGCCGATGAGGTGTGGTTCGCTCGCGTTCCACATGATCCACGTCGGCTGTCCATGAATGTTCGGACCTAGGAAGGTGAACTCGATCGATTGCTGCCCGAACCGCTGAATGTTGGGCATCAGCCGATCCGTGGGCAGCGCTAGGACCTTGTCACCCTGTCGTTGCACCTCACTCATGGCCTGATCCTATCGAACGACCCACAAAATCTCGATTGCGTTTCACCGAGCGCGGCGCTCCTACGCCCCGGCATAGAACGCTCCGATGGCGCGGGCAAGGCCGTGCAGATCATCGACGTGCGCGAGCTCACGCGCGGAGTGCATCGAGAGCAGCGGGACGCCGACGTCGACGGTGCGAATGCCGAGCCTGGTCGCCGTGATGGGCCCGATGGTGGATCCACACGGAACCGTGTTGTTTGACACGAATTCCTGGGTGGGAACGTCGGCCGCTTCGCAGGCGCGCTGCCAGAGCGCGGCACCGTGCGCATCGCTCGCGTAACGCTGGTTCGCGTTCACCTTGAGCATCGGCCCCTTGCCGGCGAGCGGGCGCACGTTCGGGTCGTGCTTCTCCTGGTAGTTCGGGTGCACCGAGTGCCCCGCGTCTGCCGAGAGGCACCACGACGCTGCCATCGCGCGTGCGGCCTCATCAGGCGTCGCGCTGAGCCCAGCACGCAAACGCACGAGAACGTCCTCCAGGAAGGGCCCTGCGGCCCCTGAGCGGGTATCTGAGCCGAGCTCCTCGTGGTCGAACGACGCAAACACCGAAATCGTGCCTGGAGCGGGCTCGGTTTCGATGAGGGCGACGAGACCAGCGAACGTCGAGCTGAGGTTGTCGAGGCGGGGCGACGCGAGGAACTCCTGGCGCGCACCGATCAGGCCCGCAGCCTGAGTGTCATACATTCGCACGTCGACGCCGGCGATGTCGGCCGCCGTGACGTGCGTGGTGTCCGCGGTGAGCTCGGCACGTGCGGATGCCTCCCCGAACGGGTCTTCCCCCGGCTGCGGCAGATTCGCTGCTGCAGCGAGCAGATCCATCACCGAGGTCTCGGGCGACGACACAGCGAGGATCGGCTGCGTGTTGCGCTGCCGATCAAGCGTGAGCCCCGAGTTCGCTTCGCGGTCGAGGTGGATCGCGAGCTGCGGGATGCGCGCGACCGCCTGCGTGCAGACCAGGCGTTCCTCACCCGAGCGGGTG
>JAGNOB010000029.1 GCA_017990305.1 Leucobacter sp. | reverse complement strand
AACGCCTCGACATCGAGATCCGTGTAGTTCATTGTGACCGTCTCGACGAGCTCGGTATCACCAAACTCAATCGCGTGGTCAACGCCTCGAATCCCCTTGTACTGCTCAACAAGCTCACCGACCTGATCCTCGGCAGCGGCCCGATCTGCGATCCCGCTTTCCGCGTAGACCACGACATTCTCAGTGGTCTGCTGAACAACGTCATCGCCCTCGGCGACGTAGGTGACTGTGAGCGTCGCACCATCAGCGGACTTCGTGAGCGTGGTCTCGCTACGTTCGCCGGGCCCGCTGCTGCACCCGGTGAGCGCGAGGGCCGCGACGACCAACGCCGCTCCCAGCTTTGCCGCAAGAACAGAAGGCGAGGAGAAAGGGTTGGTGCGCACGAGGCTCCTATTCGTTTGGAGCGTTGCCGCTCACGTCAAGATCAATGCCACTTGAGGCAAGGCTTCCGGTGTCGATGACATCGCCGACGGCATGCACATCGACCACGACGACCGTAACGTTATCACGCCCGGCATTGTTCAGCGCCTGCTCGACGAGCGTGCGAGCCGCATCTTCGGCTGTTTGCTGGGTCGACAGGAAGTATTGGATCCCGACGTCAGTGAGTTCCTTCGTCAGCCCGTCAGAGCAGATAAGGATGCGCTGGCCAGGGATTAGCGCGAGCGAGGTGTAGTCGGGAAGCGGTGCTTCGCCGAGCCCAACCGCACGAGTGATGACGTTCGAGTGCGGATGCACCTCCGCCTCTTCCTCGGTTATCGCGCCGGTGTCGAGCAGGTGCTGCACGACTGAGTGATCGACTGTGATCTGGCTCAGGGCACCCTTAAAGTACTGGTACACCCGGGAGTCGCCAATGTTGAAGACTTTCCACACTGGAACGTCGCTCTGCTCGCCCACGATGACGCCAGTCACCGTGGTGCCGGCACCGAGCTCAGTATCGCCGGTGTCGATCTCAATATCGTCAACAGCCTGTGTGAGGATGTCGAGAATGTCGTCCTCGGTCACCGTGAGGTCACCGGCAAGCTCGTTCAGGCGACGCACGACGGCCGCCGAGGCCACCTCCCCTGCCGAATGGCCGCCCATGCCATCCGCAACGGCGAAGACGGGAGGCACAGTGATGAAGCTGTCCTGGTTCGTCTCTCGTCGATTACCGACGTGCGTGATGGCGTGCCAGGAGAGCTCAATGTCGGCTTCCCCGCCAGGACGGTAGGCGAGGCGTCGCCTCACTGCGTTGTCGCCGTGGGTCGTCACCTGTTTGTCTCCTGCACTCATATATTCTAACGGCTCGAGGCCGGTTTCCCCTGATCGGTGACGAGGCGCACGGTGCCACCCGTTTCAGAGCCGCCCATTTCGAGCCCCTCGGAAGCAGCCCAATCGAGCAATTCGTCGCGCGACCCGATCTCCGGCGCTGACTGCGCCAGCCGCCGGACGAGGTCTCCCTTTGCCGCCTTGTTGAAGTGGTTCAGTGCTCGCACCTCACCGTCTGTGCCGCGGGCGACGACATCAAGGTAGTCGGTGCGCGCCGCGCCGAGTCCTGGCAGCGGTGCGAGCGCGGCATAATCCTTCGAACGCAGGTCGAGCACGTAGTCGGCGCCCAGGAGCGACTCACTGTGCTCCGGCGCCCAGAGCCTCGCGAGGGAGGTGTCCAGTTCGGGCAAACGTGACGATGCCGATAGGCGGTACCCGGGAATCTGGTCGTCGGCGCGTACAAGGCCGAAGAGCGCCGACTGAACGAAGACATGCTCGTCGATCCAAGCACGCGCCTCCGCGGGCAGCTCTGCAACGGCGAGCGCGTCAAAGAGCACCCCGGTATAGCGCTCGATCGCTGGCATCGCGCCACTCGAATCGAGCTCCAGATTGCGCAGCCGCTCATCGCGATTCTTCACGCCCAGCTTCAGCGCCTTCGTCGCGCTCTCCTCGCTGCCGCTCGCGTGCTCGAGTGCACCGCGTACCAGTTGGCGCGTCGCCCCCAGCTCGGAGGCGAGGAACAGGTCGTCGGGGAAAAACGATTGCCGCCCTCCGAGACGCTTGGTCTCGGAGGGCGGCAACAGAATACGCATAGTGGTTATAGCCTAGCGCGTGACGGGCCGGGGCCCTGTCGAAGTGGTAGCTTCTCGCCTACGCGACGAGCACGGCATCGCCAGCGACGATGGTAACCGTGTCGTGGTCGACTGAGAGGAAGCCATCGTCAGCGTTTACGGTGATCTTCGACCCGCCATCAGTCGTCACACGCACTTCGCCCTTGGCGAGCAGCGCGAGGAACGGCTGGTGACCGGTAAGGATACCGATTTCGCCCTCGACAGTGTTCGCGACGACCTGGGTGGCTTCGCCGGACCAGATCTCGCGCGTCGCGGAGACGACCTTGACGTTGAGCGCCATGATTAGGCCATATCCTTCTGCATCTGCGCCCACTTCTCTTCGACGTCGGAGATTCCACCGACGTTGAAGAATGCCTGCTCGGCAACGTGGTCGAACTCGCCCTTGGCGATAGCGTCGAACGACTCGATGGTCTCCTTGAGCGGAACCGTCGAACCCTCAACACCGGTGAACTTCTTCGCCATGTAGGTGTTCTGCGAGAGGAACTGCTGGATGCGGCGTGCGCGCGATACGGTGATCTTGTCTTCTTCAGAGAGCTCGTCAACACCGAGGATCGCGATGATCTCCTGGAGTTCCTTGTTCTTCTGGAGAATCTGCTTGACCGTGGTCGCAACGCGGTAGTGGTCTGCGCCCAAGTAGCGCGGATCGAGGATACGCGAGGTCGAGGTCAGCGGATCCACTGCCGGGTAGAGGCCCTGCGATGCGATCTCACGTGAGAGCTCTGTGGTTGCGTCGAGGTGGGCGAAGGTCGTCGCCGGAGCCGGGTCGGTGTAATCATCGGCAGGAACGTAAATTGCCTGCAGCGACGTGATCGAGTGGCCACGGGTCGAGGTGATGCGCTCCTGGAGCACACCCATCTCGTCGGCGAGGTTCGGCTGGTAGCCCACTGCCGAGGGCATGCGGCCGAGCAGCGTCGAGACCTCGGAGCCTGCCTGCGTGAAGCGGAAGATGTTGTCAATGAAGAGGAGCACGTCCTGCTTCTGGACATCGCGGAAGTACTCAGCCATGGTGAGGGCCGAGAGCGCGACGCGGAGACGGGTCCCGGGCGGCTCGTCCATCTGGCCGAACACGAGGGCGGTCTTGTCGAAGACGCCAGCCTCGTCCATCTCGTGGATGAGGTCGTTGCCCTCACGGGTGCGCTCGCCAACACCGGCGAACACCGACACACCGCCGTGATCCTGCGCAACACGCTGGATCATCTCCTGGATGAGGACGGTCTTACCGACACCTGCACCACCGAAGAGGCCGATCTTGCCGCCCTGCACGTAGGGGGTCAGCAGGTCGATGACCTTGATGCCGGTCTCAAAGAGCTCGGTCTTCGACTCGAGCTGATCGAAAGCGGGTGGCTGGCGGTGGATGCTCCAGCGCTCGCTAACCTCGATGGTCTCGCCCTCGGGGAGGTTGAGCACGTTACCGGCAACGTCAAAGACCTTGCCCTTGGTGATGTCACCGACGGGAACGGTGATCGACTCACCGGTGTCAGTAACTTCCTGGCCGCGGACCAGGCCGTCGGTGGGCTTCAGCGCGATAGCGCGGACAAGGTTGTCGCCGAGGTGCTGGGCAACCTCGAGCACGAGCGTGAAAGGCACCGTGCCCTCGCCCATGTTGACGGTCGTCTCGAGCGCGTTGTAGACAGCGGGGATCGCGTCGTGCGGGAACTCGATGTCGACGACGGGGCCGGTGACTCGGGCGATGCGCCCGACGACCTTGGTGGTGGCCGTATCGGTCATGTCTCTTCCTTCTTCGTACTGGTATTAGGACAGCGCGTCAGCGCCGCCCACAATCTCGGAAATCTGCTGGGTAATCTCCGCCTGGCGTGCGTTGTTTGCAAGGCGGGTGAAGTCGCGAATGAGCGTGTCAGCGTTGTCGCTCGCCGACTTCATCGCCTTCTGCGTGGCTGCGTGCTTCGCGGCGGCCGACTCGAGCATCGCGTTGAAAATACGCGACTCGATGTAATCGGGCAGCAGCTTGTCGAGTACGACGTCTGCTTCCGGCTCGAACTCGTACAGCGGGCTCACGTCGCTCGCCTCGGCTACGCCCTCGACGATCTGCAGGGGCAGCAGGCGCGTGACCTGCGGTGCCTGCGTGACCATGCTGATGAAGCGGTTGTACACGAGATGAATCTCCTGCACTCCCCCTTCAGCGGTGTCGCGGCCGAACGCCGAGATGAGCGCGTCAGCGATTTCCTTGGCGGTCTCGAATACCGGGGCCTCGGTGTCGCCCAGCCAGATGCGCTCGGAAGCGCGTCGGCGGAACGTGAAGTACCCCTGAGCCTTGCGGCCGATGAGGTAGTACGAGATGTCCTTACCCTCGGCGCGAAGCAGCTCAGTGAGCTCCTCTGCCTCCCGAAGCACCTGCGAGTTAAACGCACCAGCGAGGCCACGATCGGAGGTGAAGATCACCACCGCCGCGCGCTCGACCTTGTCAGCCTCGGTCAGCAGCGGGTGATCAGCCTTCGCGTGCGTCGCGACCGCCGATACAGCCCGGGTGATTGCCTGGGTGTAGGGGGTCGAGGCGTCAACGCGTGCCCGAGCCTTCTGAATGCGTGAGGCAGCGATGAGCTCCATCGCACGGGTGATCTTCTTGGTCGTCTGGGCAGAGCGAATGCGCTGCCTGTAGACCCGAAGTTGCGCTCCCATGTCTCTCCTGTGTTGTCTGGAACTGGCTGGTTTCGAAGTGGTGAAGAGGGTGGGGGCGCGAGCGCCCCCACCAACTCAACTACTTCTTAACTACCAGCTGCTCCTGCTGAATCTCTGACTCGTCGAGCGCATCGAACTGCTCGGTAAGGGACTTGCCCTCACCGGTAAGGAACTCGCTCTTGAACTTCTCGATCTGCTTGGTGAGCTCTGCGACGACCTCGTCCGAGAGGACGTTTGTCGAAGCGAGCGTCGAAAGCGCGTCGGAGTTGCGTCCGAGGTAGTCGAGGAACTCGCGCTCGAAGCGGAGAATGTCGACGACGGGGACGTCATCGAGGTAGCCCTTGGTGCCAGCCCAGATCGACACTGTCTGCTCTTCAACAGCAAACGGTGAGTACTGGGGCTGCTTGAGCAGCTCGGTGAGGCGTGCGCCACGCTCAAGCTGCTTACGGCTCGAAGCGTCAAGGTCGGATGCGAACATCGCGAAGGCCTCGAGCGCGCGGTACTGAGCAAGCTCAAGCTTGAGCGTGCCCGAAACCTTCTTGATCGACTTCACCTGAGCGTCGCCGCCCACACGCGAAACCGAGATACCCACGTCGACCGCGGGGCGCTGGTTAGCGTTGAAGAGGTCGGACTGGAGGAAGATCTGGCCGTCGGTGATCGAGATCACGTTGGTCGGAATGTACGCCGAGACGTCGTTCGCCTTGGTCTCAATGATCGGAAGACCGGTCATCGAGCCCGCGCCCAGCTCGTCCGAGAGCTTTGCACAGCGCTCGAGCAGACGGGAGTGGAGGTAGAACACGTCACCGGGGTATGCCTCGCGCCCCGGCGGGCGGCGCAGCAGCAGCGATACCGCACGGTACGCCTCAGCCTGCTTCGAGAGATCATCAAAGATGATGAGAACGTGCTTGCTGTCGTACATCCAGTGCTGGCCGATGGCCGAACCGGTGTACGGAGCGAGGTACTTGAAGCCTGCGGGGTCAGATGCGGGGGAAGCCACGATGGTGGTGTACTCCATCGCTCCTGCATCCTCGAGCGCGCCCTTTACCGAAGCAATGGTCGAGCCCTTCTGGCCGATAGCAACGTAGATGCAGCGAACCTGCTTGTTGGTGTCGCCCGACTCCCAGTTCGCCTTCTGGTTGATGATCGTGTCGATCGCGAGGGCGGTCTTACCGGTCTGGCGGTCGCCAATGATGAGCTGACGCTGGCCACGGCCAACGGGGATCATCGCGTCGATTGCCTTGATGCCGGTCTGCAGCGGTTCGTGAACCGACTTACGCTGCATGACACCGGGAGCCTGAAGCTCGAGGGCACGGCGGCCCTCAATGCCAGTGATCTCGCCGAGGCCGTCGATCGGGTTGCCGAGCGGGTCGACCACGCGGCCGAGGTAGCCCTCGCCCACGGGGACCGAAAGGACCTCACCGGTGCGGGTGACTTCCTGGCCCTCAGCGATACCCGAGAACTGGCCAAGAACGACAACGCCGATCTCGTCCTCTTCGAGGTTCTGTGCAAGGCCGAGCGTTCCGTCAGCAAAGCGGACGAGCTCGTTGGCCATGACTCCGGGAAGCCCAGAGACGTGTGCAATACCGTCAGCGGCATCGACGACGGTTCCGACCTCGGTCTTGCCCGCCTGTGCAGGCTCGTACGATGCTGCGAATTCATTCAGCGCGCTGCGGATCTCGTCCGGGCTGATTGCGAGTTCTGCCATTTCGTTTCCTCTATCTGTTCCGGAGAAACTCTCCGGCAAGTAATGAAGTTGTGCTCTACGCAGCGAGCCGCTGGCGGAGGTCTTCCAGGCGTGCCCGGACACTTCCGTCGATGACGTCATCGGCCATCTGGATGCGAACGCCGCCGATCAGGCCAGGATCCACAACTGTGGTGACCTTGACGGCGCGACCTGCAGTCTGCTCGAGGAGCGTTGCAAGCCGCTGCTGCTGCTCGGCTGACAGAGCAGCCGCGACGGTGACCGTGGCGAGCTCGCTGCCGCCCTGGTCCGCTGCGACACGTGCTCCGGCGCGAAGCGCGGAGTTCACGCGGCGGCCGCGCGGGTGAGCAACGAGGTAGCTGACGACGCCGAGGGCGCCCTCTGCGAGCTTGCCTGAGAAGATAGTTCCCGCGAGCTTCGCCTTCGCTGCTGGATCGCCGAGCTTGTTTCCGAGCTCAAGCTCGAGCTCGTGGCTCGACTCGATTACGGAAGCCGCTGCGAGCAGCTCGTCAGCCAGGCCAGGTTCGGCCAGCGACTGAGCCCGGAAACCGAGCTCCTCGACGCCGTCGATGAACTCTTCAGAGTTCGACCAGGACTGTTCGACTGCTGCGGTGAGCACAGAGCGCGCGCCAGCCGACAGGCCAGTGAAGACCTTGCCGACGAGCTCCGCTTTCGCGGAGGCCGGAAGCGACGCGTCAGCGAGCGACGCAACGAGGGCCGGTGAGCCGCCGAGTAGCGCAGCCGCGTTGAGCAGCTCCGAACCGACAGCTTTCCCGAGGCGACCGTTGAGCGCTGACTTCGCAGTCGCGAGTGCCTCGCGTGACGCGCTGCCCATTACTTCGCCGCCCGTTCGGACGCTTCGAGCTCAACGAGGAAGCGATCGACGAGCGCCGAGGCCTTCTTGTCGTCGCTCAGGCTCTCGCCGACAACGCCAGAGGCGAGGTCAATAGCAAGTGAGCCAACATCCTTGCGCAGCGAGACGAGTGCGCTCTGGCGCTCAGCCTCGATCTGCACCTGAGCAGCCTGCGTGATGCGAGCCTGCTCGGTGGTTGCGTCTTCCTTCGCCTTCGAAACAATCTTCGTGGCGTCGGTGCGAGCCGCTTCGCGGATCTCGCCAGCTTCCTGGCGAGCGCTTGCGAGCTGGGCGGTGTACTCCTGCAGAGCTGCCTCAGCCTTCGCCTGAGCCTCATCGGCCTTGGCGATATTTCCTTCGATCGCTTCGGCGCGTGCGTCAAGCATGACCTGCACCTTCGGGAGGAACACCTTCCAGAACGCGACGAGGACAATGAGGAACGCGATCGCCGACCAGACGATATCGTACGTCGCGGGGAGCAGCGGGTTCTGAGTCGTACCCTCTGCAGCGAACTGTACTGCGTAATTCATCTTGCCTCCCTTTCGAGACTAGTGAAAGGTAACTACTTAGTTGCTGAAGATGAAGTAGGTTGCAACGCCGATGAGCGCGAGCATCTCGGTGAACGCGATGCCGATCCACATCATGCCCTGGAGCTTGCCTGCAAGCTCAGGCTGACGTGCGGTGCTTTCGATGGTCTTGCCAACGACGATAGCCACACCGATGGCGGGGCCGATCGCTGCGAGGCCGTAGCCGACGGTTGCAATGTTGCCCGAGATTTCAGCGAGAACAGACACAGTATGTGTTTCCTTCCGTATATGAGCGCGGCGGGAGCCGAACCCAGGGGGTTAAATTAGTGCTCGTCAGCCAGCGCGAGCTGGATGTAGAGCGCGGTGAGCAAAGTGAAGACGTAAGCCTGGAGGCCCGAGACGAACATCTCGAAGAGCGTGAAGGCGAAGCCGAACACGAAGGTGCCGGCGCCAAGTGCGGGGAAGATCCCGCCGGCCTCAAAGATGAAGAAGTTCGTTGCGGCCCAGAGCAGCACGAGGATCATGTGACCAACGAGCATGTTCATCAGGAGTCGCAGCGCGAGGGTGACCGGGCGCATGATGAAGGTCGAGAGGAACTCAACCGGCGTCACCAGCAGGTACATCGCCTTGGGAACACCCGCCGGGAAGAGCGAGTTCTTAAGGAACTTCCCTGGGTGCTTCTTCACACCTGCGTAAATGAACGCGATGTAAGCGACGATGGCCATCATGATGGGGAAGCCGACCACGGACGATGCCGCGATGTTAAACCCGGGGATGATGCCCGTGATGTTGAAGGCGAATACGAGGAAGAAGATCGTCATCAGCAGCGGCTGGAAACGACGTCCCTCCTTTACGCCCAACTGGTCCTCGATCGTGTTCTTGCGAACGAAGTCAAGGGCGAACTCGAGCACACCCTGTGCACGACCGGGGATCACGCGAAGATTACGCGTGCCCAGCCAGAACAGCAGGAGGAGAACGATCACCATGACGACACGGATGATCATGATCCGGTTCATCTCGAACGGGGTGCCCTCAAAGAGGACCGCCGCCGGGAAGAAGTCATCGAGGGTTGGGCCGTGGAATCCGCCCTCATCGGTGCGGACAAGTCCGGGGGCAACGAGGTGCATAGCGTTAGCGAACAGGCCATTCTCCTGATTCGGGGCGCGGCTTTCGCCGCACGGCTTCGAACGATGGTCGTGACCCATGCACGCGGGCACTCAGAAGTAGCGCCACATGGCTGGGAACGAACTTATCCTAACAAGGTTTCACCGCGAGCGAAACTCGACGGGCCCTTGGGCGAGCGAAGATTCGGCGCGGCCTGGGAATCTTCCCTCAAGCTTGCTGAGAATTACGGCAAATCTGCGACGTATGGTACGCGTGCCTTGGCAACGATGATCACATCGATAATGATCGAGGCGAGTACCGTGGCGACCAACGCGATGAAGAGCAGCTTCGGGTCGAGCCAGGGCTGATCACGCAGCAGCAGAGCTGCGACGACGAAGCCGATGAGCTTGAGCACCCAGGCGCCCATCACAATGCCCATAAAGATCTGGAGATACACGGGGCTCTGCACAAACCGGTTCGCGAACGCGATGCTGCCGACTGTAACGAGCAGCAGCGCTCCCCCGATCGCTGCACCGATGAGGCCACCAACGAGGCCTGTGGTTCCGCTCATCAGGTAGCCAATCACGGCGAAGGCGAGCATCGCAACGACGGTGACGATGATTCCCCAGCGTACGCCGCGCAGCAG
>JAGNOB010000382.1 GCA_017990305.1 Leucobacter sp. | reverse complement strand
GGCGAGCTGACTGCCGCTGAGCGCCAGGTGGTCGGCGTGCACACGTGCCCGGGGAACGACAACGACTCCGCGCACAGCGCCGATGTCGACTACGCTGAGCTTCTCCCCGAGCTGTTTCAGATCGAGGCAGGATACTTCCTTGTGCAGGCAGCGGGGGAGCCGGATCAGGATCGGGTGGCCAAGCTCATCGGCCGCGAGATTGGTGCACTGCGCGCCGCGGGCCGAGCAACCCCTCGGGTCCTGCTCGGCGTGACCAACCCGACGAACCCGAAGCTCGAGACAGCGGAGCAGGTGCGCGACCAGCTCGTGCGAGCCGCGAGGTTCGTACCGCCTGAGCTACTCGGATCCACAGACGATTGCGGGTTCTCGCCGTACCTGATCGACGAGAAACCGCGGCACGGTTCCCCTGACCACGCCCGCGACGTCGCCTTCGCAAAGATCGCCGCCCGCGTGCGGGGCACGAGCCTCGCCTCGGAGGTACTCGCATGAACGCCACTCTGCTTACCGGGAGTGCGCCAACCCGTGCCAGGTTCTCCTTCGAGGTGTTTCCCGCGCGCTCGGGCGCGGCTGCGCTTGCGCTCGGAAATTCTGTGCAGCACCTCTCCGCAGCCGGCCCCGACTTCATCTCCGTGACGTATGGGGCGAACGGCTCGCACCGAGACGCCTCGCTCGACCTGCTCGCGTACCTGCGCGACCACACCGACGCCCTCCCGCTCGCACATCTCACAACGGTTGGCGAGACGCGAGAGGTGATCCGCGAGACGATTCACCGAATCCTCGACGCGGGGATCCACGACTTTCTCGCGCTTCGTGGTGACCCGCCGCGCGGCACTGACGAGACGAGCCCACTGGTTTCGGGCTCGTTGAGTGCACTCGAACTCACCGAGCTGATTTCAGAGGCGCGTGCGGAGCGGCCCGCGTTCACGAGCGTCGGCCGCACCGCGGTCGCAGCCTATCCGAACGGGCACCCGCTATCGCGCGGGCAGGCGGCAGACATTGACTGGCTACTCGCAAAGGAGGCAGCCGGCGCGCAGTTCGCGATCACTCAACTGTTCTTCCGCGCAGAAGAGTACCTCGATTTCGCCGACGCCGCGCGCTCGGCGGGGCTGCGGATGCCACTACTGCCGGGGCTCATGCCGGTGTCGACGAGTGGTCAGCTGCGGAAGGTCGCCTCGCTCGCCGGGCGGCCTGCGCCACCGGCGCTCGAACGCTCGCTTGAGGCGGCGGGCGGGTATGCGCCCGAGCTCGGGGTGGAGCACACCATCTCCCTCGCGCGTGAGCTACTCGCGGGCGGGGCGCCGTCTATCCATCTCTACACGTTTAACCGCCACGAACAGGTGCTCGCGGTGCTCGAAGAACTCGATCTGCTGGGGTAGCGGGGTAGCGGGGTAGCGGGCCATCTCACCTGGCCGCGCCGCTGTGCTGCCTGGCCGCGCCGCTGTGCTACCTAGCCGCGCCGCTGAGCTGTCTGGCCGCGCCGCTGCGCAGTCGCGTCAAGTAACGGGTTTTCCGCCAGGTCATGGCTCTTCTACCGCGGAAGATGCATGACCTGGCGGAGAAGACATCGCCTCGCCAGGCCGGGCAGGATGCGTCAAGCGTTAGACAGCCGCGACAGCCTGCGGGAAGCCCGCGGTTGCGTCAGCCCCGGCGGCCTGCTCAGCGAGGTGCCTGAGGTGTTCGGGGACCTCGATACCCTTCCGTGCCATGGTGTGCGCCCAGAGCCGGCCGGCACGGTACGAGGATCGCACGAGGGGGCCGGCAAGCACCCCGTCGAAGCCGAGCGCGTCTGCTTCTGCCTTGAGCTCGACGAACTCCTCTGGGCGAACCCAGCGATCGATCGGGTGGTGCAGCTTCGAAGGGCGCAGGTACTGAGTGAGGGTGAGGATGTCGCAGCCGGCTTCGCGCAGCTCCCGCATCGTCTCTACGATCTCGGCCCGGGTCTCGCCCATGCCAAGAATGAGGTTCGATTTTGTGATCATGCCAGCATCCCGCGCCTCCGTGAGTACCTCCAGCGACCGTTCGTAGCGGAACCCGGGTCGGATCCGCTTGAAGATACGAGGTACCGTTTCGAGGTTGTGCGCGAAGACCTCGGGTGCGGCCTCAAACACCTGAGCGAGGTCCTCTGGTCGTCCCCCTAGGTCATCGGCGAGCACCTCGACCCCGGAGCCCGGGTTGAGCGCGTGGATCTGCCTGATAGTTTCTGCGTAGAGCCAGGCCCCGGTGTCGGGGAGGTCGTCGCGCGTCACTCCCGTGATGGTGGCGTAGCGCAGCCCCATGGTGCGTACTGACTCAGCAACCCGGCGTGGCTCGTCGAGGTCGAGGGGGAGCGGCTTGCCCGATGTGATCATGCAGAAGTCGCACCGGCGGGTGCAGATGGAGCCGCCGATGAGGAACGTCGCCTCACGGTCTTCCCAGCACTCGTAGATGTTGGGACACCCTGCCTCCTTGCACACTGTGTGGAGACCCTCGCTCGTGACGAGTTCTTGGACCGCCTTGTACTCTGGGCCGGTGCGCGCTCGGGTCTTGATCCACTCGGGCTTGCGCTCGATGGGGGTCTCGGCGTTCTTCGCCTCTACGCGCAGGAGGCGGCGTTCTTCCGGCTCGGGGCGGGTGCCGCTTGACGGGAGAATCTTGACGGTCATGCTGAGAGCCTTTCGAGCACGGGGGTGAGGTGATGTTGCAGGGCCGGGGCCGCGTCGGTCGGAGTGATTGTCCGGCCGGCACGTTGGCTGAGAGTGGTGACGCCGGCATCGGTGATGCCGCAGGGAACGAAGTTGGCAAACGGTGCGAGGGTGTTGCTGCAGTTCAGAGAGATGCCGTGAGTTACGACCCGTCGGCTGACGTGGATGCCTATCTGCGCAAGTTTCGAGGCCGGCGCACCCGGGGGTGCGTCGCTCGGCGGATCGGTCCACACTCCCGTGCGGCCTTCGATCCGGTAGCTGGGAACGCCTAGATCGGCGATCGTGGCGATGAGAGCGGCCTCGAGTGCGTG
>JAGNOB010000380.1 GCA_017990305.1 Leucobacter sp. | reverse complement strand
CGATAGGCGAGACGGTGCTGGCGAGCCTGCTGCGTTGGCTGCGGGGAAACCGGAGACCGTGGGCGAGGCCGAGTCGACTGGTGCTACCTCAGGGATCGCGAGGATATGGGCGAAGCTCACCGACAGAGGCGCCGCCGCGTCGAGCGGAGCCTCCCAAGCCGCCCAGCCGGCATCCCGGCCGACCCCAGAGACGCTACTGCTGCGGGCCGAGGAATCGGTGGCGCGAAAGGACTACGCTGCGGCTCTTCGTGACTACGAGGCTGCCGTCCCAGGGCTTGAGGCCGGTGGATGGCTCGAGCGCGCCGGCCTTGCCGCGGCTGAGGCCGCACAGTGTGCCGCACTCGACCGCAGCGAGGAGCGGGCGCACGCGAACTTTAGTGTTGCGGTGCCGCTGCTGCGGTCTGGCGGTACTGACGTTGGAACCCTCGCCGCAGTGCTCGCGGCGTGGGCGCCGGTCGCCTCGCGCATGAATGACGCAGAGCCGCAGATTCGGGCGACCGCCGCCGCACTCGACGGTCACCCAGACTTCGATCCATCCGGTCTCACCGACGAGCTCGCCGAACGACGCAGACAGGAATGGGCGACTGAGCGCGCGACGCTCCGAGATACGCTCGCCCGGTCGCTCGGTGCGACGCGTGGTCGCTCCTTCGGGGACGGGCTCGACGGCAATCGGGCCGCTAGCGAAGCCCTGCTGGCGGGGGAACAGTTTGCGCAACTCGGCCTGCTCGCCGACGCTTCGCACGCGTTTTGGCTCGCCGGAAAAATCCAGCGTGACCTGGGAGATACCGAAGCATCGATTTGGGGTCTTGAGTCCGCATTCGAGGGCTTCACCGCTGCGAAGCAGCGCAAGGACAGGCTGCTGGTCGCCGGCGAACTCATCGACCTTCTCAAACAGACAGGCCAGCCGGAGCGAGCTGCCGGGATCGTCGCGCAACTGTAGCGCTGGATGTTGGGACCTGCGCTCAGAGACAGGGAAGGGGCGTCGCCGCGGGAGAACTCCCCGCGGCGACGCCCCTTCGCTATTCCAGACGAATTACTGGTGCAGTCGTCTTACTGCATCGAGACGAGGATCTTGACCTCGCTGCGGTCATGCAGCAGCTTTTCGTAGCCGTCCTTCACGATGTTGTCGACAGTGATCTTGCTCGTGATGAACGGAGCAAGATCGACGAGACCCTCGTTGACCAAGCGGATCGCCTCAGCGTGATCGTTTGCGTAGCCGATGGCTGATCCCAGTACGCGATCCTGCATCGTGAGCTGTGCGGTGAGGTTGAACTCGTACGGCTTCTGGTGCAGCGCGATTACCTCGAGGCGGCCCCCAGCTCCGAGCGAATCGAACAGCTGGTCAAGCACGACGCCGACGCCTGCGGCATCGAACGCGAACTCCGCCATCGCTCCGCCGGTCGCCTCGCGAACGACCTCGGCGAGATTCTCAGCTGAGGGATCCACGACGATGTCGGCGACGCCGGTCTCCTTCGCCTTTGCGCGACGCTCGGGCGAGACCTCACTGACGATTGTCTTGAGGCCGTAAGCGCGGAGCACAGCGGCGGTGAGCAGACCGATGGGGCCAGCTCCTCCAACGACAGCAAACTTGCCGGACGCGGTGTCAGCCCCAGCGTGGCGCACAGCGTGCAGTGACACTGCGAGCGGCTCAATGAGGGCTGCCTGGTCGAGCGGCATTGCGCCAACCTTATGTACCCAGCGCTCCTCAACGACGATGTGCTCGGAGAGCCCGCCGCCGAGCCCTGAAATGCCGATGAAACCCATCTTTTCGCACAGGTTGTACTTGTTCGCCTTGCAGGCGTGGCACACACCACACACCATGAGCGGTTCAACGGCGACGTTGTCGCCGACGGAGACGCCGGTCACGCCCTCGCCGACTTCCTCGACTACGCCAGAGAACTCGTGGCCGAAGACCACAGGGAGCGTCTCGCCCGAAATAGGGTGCGGCTCTGCGTCGGTGGGGCCGGGAGCCATGGGGCCGTCATGGTAGAGATGCAGATCACTTCCGCAGATACCGTTGAATGCCGGGGCGATCTTCACGGTGCCCGGACGGGTCGTGGGCTCCTCGATCTCCTCGATGCGAACGTCATTCTTGCCGTAGTAGCGTGCTGCTCTCATGAGTTCCTCCTGTAAGGCGTGTCTTGTGGACACGTCCAGCCTATTCACCGCAGATATGCCCGATCGCAGACCCGTTCGATAGGCTTGATGCTTAACTACTCACGCATGAATTTAGCCCTGTGCGTACCGAGATGAGAGCGCATTCAAAGACGAATGGAGCGGCACAATGACACCACCCGTGTGCATCATTGGGGCGGGCCCAGCCGGGCTCGCAGCGGCACGAGCGCTGCGACAACGTGGGATCGCCTATGAGCACCTCGAACGACACACCGGCGTGGGTGGCATCTGGGATATCGACCGGGCAGACGGGCCCATGTACGAGTCCGCCCATTTCATCTCAAGCAAGACCACGTCGGGCTTTGACGGCTTCCCCATGCCGGAGGCGTTTCCCGACTACCCGGGGCATCGTCGCATCCTTGCCTACCTGCGCGATTTCGCAAACGCGTACGGGCTCACAGACCGCATTGAATTCGGTGTCTCGGTGGAGTCAGTTACACGCGAAGGCAATACCTGGGTGGTGACCCGAGCGGATGGGAAGCGTACGTCGCATCAACACGTCATCGTGTGCACGGGATCCCAGTGGCACCCATCGACCCCGGAGCTGCCAGGCGACTTCGCAGGCGAGGTGAGGCATGCATGTAGTTACCGCAGCGCGAGCGAATTCGCGGGCAAGCGTGTGCTCATAGTTGGTGGTGGAAACTCTGGGTGTGACATCGCATGCGACGCCGCGCAGACCGCTGCTGCGGCAACGATCAGCATGCGCCGGGGCTACTGGTTCATACCGAAACACGTACTTGGCAGGCCATCAGACGTCGTTGGTGGATCGGCCTCGTTCCTCCCGAAGTCCGTCGAGCGCGTCGTGCTGCAGCCGATGCTTCGAC
>JAGNOB010000381.1 GCA_017990305.1 Leucobacter sp. | reverse complement strand
CGCGGCGGCACTGTCGGCAGCGTCCTCCTGGCTCGCGCACGCGGCAGAAGCGAGGTTCGAGGCACGGCTCAGGCGCGAAATCGCCGCGCACACCCTCCGGCTACCCGCCACGCGGTTGACGACCTTTACGACCGACCGGCTCCGCCGGCTGGTCGCCGACGACGTCGCGGCACTGCACCACATGATCGCCCACCTGCCTGCCGAGGTCGCAACGATGATCGTCGTGCCGCTCTGCGCGGTCGCACTACTGCTCGCGCTCGCAGGGCCGCTCGCGCTCCTCGCCCTCATCCCCGGGGTCATCGCCGCGATCGCGTACCTCGCGGTGCTGCCAAAGCTGTCCGCGAAGCACGGCGAGGAACGTGGCCGAGTGATGGGCGAAATCACCACCGCCGTCGACGACTACGCGCGTGGGATCCACATCTTCCGCAGCTTCGGCGCGGCCAGCGGGGCGCTCGCCGACTACAGCGACGCGACCCAGCGCTTCACGAGCGGCATGGTCGCGTGGGTGAAACGCGTCGCCACCCCGGCGGCTGTCGCGGTCGCCCTGCTGCAGGCCGTCGCGAGCTACGCGATTGCCTACGCGGTCGGCGCGACGGCGGACACGGCGACACTCGCCGCAATCCTGCTCCTCAGCCTCGCGCTCGTCACCCCGGCGCTGCGCCTCGGCCACGGCCTCGACTACGTCACGAGCGGCCGCGCGGCGGCGGCCCGCATCGGCGAGCTACTCGCCGAGCCGCTCCTCCCCCGAGGCGACGCCGCCTTCGCAGACGACGGCTCCGGCGTGATCGCGGCCGGCCTCTCGCTCGCGGTGGGCGACAGGCAGCTGCTCGCCGACGCAACCCTGCGCGCCCCCGCTGGCGCGATCACAGCGATCACCGGGCCGAGCGGCGCTGGCAAAAGCACCATCCTCCGGCTGCTCGCGGGCCTCGAATCCCCCACCACGGGCACCGTGCGCATCGGTGGCAGCGACCTCGCGGCCCTGAGCGAGGATGCCCTCGCAGGCGCGGCGATCCTCATCCCGCAGGCCGTCCCGCCGCTCTCGGCGACCGTGCTCGACAATCTGCGGCTCGTTGCCCCGCTCGCCACCGCAGCCGACTGCGAAGCCGCGCTCGACAGGGCCCAGCTCGACGCCCCGCTCGCGGCGGCGGCACGCACCCTCTCAGGCGGCGAGCGACAGCGGCTCGCGATTGCGCGCGCCTTCCTCTCGCCCGCCGCAGTGATCCTCGCGGACGAGCCAACAAGCGCGCTCGACGCCACGACCGGCGAGCGGCTCTGGGGCGAGCTCGAGAGCCTGGCTCACGACGAGGGCCGAACGGTTGTCGTCGTCACCCACGATCCACGGCTCGCCGCCCGCGCCGATGAGCGCTGCGCAATCGCCCCCGCACACCTCGCCACAGAAGGAATCGCACGATGACCGACACACTGAGCGGGCAGCCGCCGGCGAACGCGAGCTCCCCCGCACCCGGATCCGCCGGCACCGCACGAGCGGCGCTGCCTCCCGCGGCACGACGCAGGCTCGCGCTCGTCGCGGCAGGGTGGGCGCTCGTCGCGCTCGTCGAGGTCGCGGCGTACACGTGCCTCGCGCTCGCGATCCGCGACGGCGGCGGCATCGCCCTCGTCGTCACCGTCGCCGCCGCATCGCTGCTCGTGACCGTGCTCGTGTCGCGCGCGGGCTACCTCGCGGGCGCGCGCCTCGCTGGCGACCTCTACGCGGGCCTCGGCGGGGCGCTCAACCGCGCCAAACTCTCGTGGTTCACCCCCGCCACGCGTGCCCTCGTGACGACAACCTCTGGGCGCGCGATCCCGTCGCTCATGAGCGTCCCAGCGCACCAGCTGCAACTACTCGTGCTCTCGCCACTCATCCCACTGCTGCTCGTCGCCGCCGTGTGGATCGTCGCGGGCGCCGCAGCTGCCCTCCTCGTGCTCGGGCTGCTGCTCACCGCACTCGCGGTGCAGGCCCTTGCGCAGCGAGCCCTTGCGCGAGCCGATGCGAATCGGCACACACTCGAGACAGCCGCGACCGCTGCGACAGTCGAACTCGTCGACAACCTCGAACTGCTGCGCACCGCTGCGGGCCCCACCCGTGCGCTCGAGCGGGCGGAGACAGCGTGGGCTGAACAGGAGCGCGCGATGGCCCGCACCAACCGCGCGGCGGCACCCGCCACGCTGCTGTCGGGTATCGCAAGCGCGCTGCCCCTCGCCGGGGCGCTGCTGTTTCTGACGGCGACCGGCGGCTTCGCCGAGCCGGCCGCAGCACTCGCGCTGCTCGTGCTCACCGCCCGCGCGAGCGCCCCTATCGACGACCTCGCGCTCAGCGGCATCGCGCTCACTGAGCTCCGCGCACACACCGACGCATACCGCGCGGTCATTGGCGCGCCAACGCTCCCCGCCCCCACAGGCGCGCAGCGCCCGCTCATCGGTCACGAGCTCGGCATCCGCGACCTCAGCCAGGCCCCCGCGCTCGCCGGACTCAGCGCGAGCATTCCAGCCGGGGCCCGCGTCCACGTGACCGGCCCGAGCGGCTCGGGCAAGAGCACGCTCCTCGGCTTACTGCTGCGCTTCGACGACCCGGCCGGCGGAGAAATCACGCTCGGGGGCGTTCCACTCACCGCGCTGAGTGAGGCTGACATCACGGCCCGCGTCGCCTACGTGCCGCAGGATCCCATCGTGTTCACCGGCTCGCTCGCCGACAACATTCGGCTCGGAGACCCCACCGCGTCCGAGGAAGAGCTCGCGGCGGCGGCCGACGGGGCGCAGCTGGCCGCGGTCATAGCCCGCGATCCCCTCGGTCTCTCCCAGCACGTCGGCACGCACGGCCAGCGGCTCTCCGGCGGCGAGCGCCAGCGCGTCGCGATCGCGCGGGCGCTCCTCAAGCGCGCACCGATCCTCGTTCTCGACGAGGCAACCTCGGCTCTCGACGAGCGCACCGAGCGACTCGTCGCCGCGGCGGTCGATGGACTCGACAGCACCCTCGTGGTCGTCACGCACCGTGACCCGAG
>JAGNOB010000379.1 GCA_017990305.1 Leucobacter sp. | reverse complement strand
CCTGCAGCTAGAGCGACCCGTGCTGTCGCGTTCGGTGCGAGGGCCTCCTGCTGCTGTGAATCGCCATTCGGAGCCGTCCCACTCAGGTTGTCTACCGGCTGTATCTCTACCGACTGTATCTCCACCGGCTGCGCTTCTTCCGTCTACGCTGACCCCGCCGCGCTCACGCCACTGGACTGGTCCACGGCGGCCGCCAACGCGTAGGTCGCCACGATTGCGCACAGGGACGCCTGAGAGGATCACGGGTGTCTGGTACCCCGGTACCTCGCAGCGCGGAACCCGAGCACCACTCCGCCGGTACCGCGGACCGATGGCGCCGAGCCCGCGGAATGAAAGAGTCGAAGACATGGAACACACAAACCGCACAATGCTCCGAACCGCTGCAATCGTCGGAACCGCCGTCTTCCTCGGCGGATCCCTTGCGGGGTGCAGCGCCTTAGAAAACGTCAAAAACTCCGCTGCCGACGCGTGGAAAGTGACCTACGAATTGAGCGTCGAATCCGCTGATCCCGCGGAGCCCGTCATGCTGACGGATGTCTCCTACCTCGACCAGCCGACACGAACCGAGAAACGCTCCACAGTGTCGGAGAGCGAGGTGTTGGCCGCGAGCACGCCGGGCGGGCTGGCTCTCTGGTCGACCGAATCAATCGTGATCGTCGGCGACACGACGAGCATCTCTGCCACCCCTGCCGAGGGTGACAGCCTCACATGCAAGATTCTGCTCGACGGTGAGCGCGAAATCGCGACCCAGACGGGCGAACCGGGCGAGTCGGTGAGCTGCGAGGCCGTCGCTCCCCCCTTCGATAAGTAGCTAGCCGGCAGAGTTCAGGTGGATGTGCGCGACCTGTCGGGTGCATCCACCACCCGGATACGCCGTGCCCCTGTGTGCGTTCACCGCAAGAGGTACCGACGGGTGCCTATGATTGGACTCGTGCCAGAAAACTCTCAGCAAGGTCCATCGTTTCCCCAAGCCACACTTGACCTGCCAGTTGCGCAGCGGATCGCCCAGGCAGTTGAGCACTACGGCGAGTCAGAAGTTATTGCCCGCTCGATCTCGTTGATGGATGGGAAGTACGAGGGCGAGGATTTCCTTCTCTACGTTGGCGGCGAGCATGCACAGGGAATCTTGAACGGCGCACCCGTGCTCTACTGGCCCGAACTCTGGGGCCTTCGTGCGCTGCAGCACGTCTGGTCCGACGCAGCGATTTCGCCCGTGCTCGAATCGCTCAGCAACCCGGCCTGGCGTGTCCGAGAAATGGGCTGCCGCGTGATCGCGCTCCGTGGACTGCCCGCCGCCGACGAGCTCCTGGCGCTGACCGCCGACGGCACACCACGCGTGCGTGCAGCTGCGGCCCGAGCGCTCGGCGCTGTCGGGTCGCCCGAAGACCTTGAGGGCATCCGCGCGTTCACGAAAGACCCTGTGCTCGAGGTACGCCGCAGCGCGCAACAGGGCATCGAGGCCCTGCGCTCGCGATTCCCAAGCACACGCTAGTTCGGCCTGTCCCGCCTTCCCCGCCAGAATGACCACAGCATGACCACGATTACTGTGAGCGGCGCCCCGACGCACGAGCACATCGACTTCGCAGCGCTCAGCGGAGACGAGTTCCCGCCGTCGTACCGCGAGTTCATCACGTCGGCAGGATGGGCGCGCTCGTTCGGTATCTGGCTGATCTACCCGCCAGTGCTCCCCGGGTACGCCGATGGCCTGCACGGGCGCTCCCGGCACCTCACCGAACGCTTTCGCGAGAGCTACAGTGACGGCAAGGCAGAGGAGTTCGACTGGATGATCGAACCCGACGGCACCTGGCAGATCGCAGACGCCCTGACAGTCTTCGGCTGGAGCGAGAACGGCGACGCGCTGCTGTGGGACACTTCAGCGCGCGACGAGCACGGCGAATTCGCCGTATGGGAGTCACGCGGAATGAACTCCCTCTACTTGCTCGGCCAGAGCCTGAGCGAGGCACTCCCCCTGTTACGGCAACGCGCCGCAACGCTTTCCGGCCCGGGTATAGCCACCGAAACCACGAGCGTTGACTGCGAACCGCTGAAGCCGAGCCTGCTCGCCGAATAGCGAGCCTGCTCGCTGCTGAGCGAATGACGACGCACCTCACCGCTGAGTGCGTGACCTCGCACCTGGCATCCAGTATCTTCGACGGTATACAGCAGTGCGCGCGCAATGCAGCCGCACAACTGCTGCACCTCATAGTTACAGGCACCAGGCGATCCGAGAGACCCCATGGCAGAACATCCCATCGTTGAGATCCTCCGTTCTGCGGCGTCGCTTGCCGAGGCCGGCGATGAGCACGTCGCACAGTCTTTGCTCACCAGCGCGCTGCTAGAAAGCGGGCCGGCACGAGCCGAGAGTGATGCCGTCGCGATCGCTGGAGCCACTCAACTCCTCATCGAGCTCGACGCGGGCCTCCTACCAGGAGACGCGCTCGCCGGGCACGTCGACCGAATGCGCGAGCTGACCGCAGGATTCGACACAGCCGACGTATGCGCTGCCCGCGCAGCGGCCGAGCTCGCAAGCATCGAGTGGGTACACGGGGCTGGCAGCCTCGACGCGGCCACGCTCGTGAATGTGTGGGGAGTCGCGACCGAATTTGCGTCACGCGCGGGGGTATCACCCAACGTGCTCGTGCGCCGCGCTGGCGCAGAGGCCGCGTTCACTGCGCAAATAATCCGCGAGCGGCTCGGCGAGAACCCAGCAGGCATCGCCCTCAGCTTCGAGTCTCTTGCGCTTGGCCTCGCAGCCGAGCTGGATCCGCGCATGCGGCACCTCCGGGTCTCCGCGCTTTTCGAGGCCGCCAGCATCCGCAGTAGGCAGGAGGAAGAGAGCGGGCCAGCGGACGATTCCGGCGCGGCCCAGCTGTTGCAGCTCGTCATCGCCGAGGCGCAGACGATGCCCCCGGCGACGAGCCTGTACTACGCGGCAACCCTCCGTCTCGCCGACCTCGCTATCGCCACCGGGTCTCCTGCGCGCAAAGCACTCACTGAGGCGTTC
>JAGNOB010000378.1 GCA_017990305.1 Leucobacter sp. | reverse complement strand
TCGCACCCCTGCGACGTCGCGGCACCATCATCATGATCATTGCAGTTTGGGGCGCCGTGGTCGGCTATCAAATTGTGATCAATGTCGTGCCTGGAACCGTACTCGCGCTGGCACCGATGCCCCTTCGACGCCTAGGCGAATTCGTTATTGGGATGGGACTCGCGCAATTGGCTATCCTCGGGTGCCGATTGAGAGTGTCTCCGGTCGTAGGCTACGGGTTGCTTGCTGCGTTTGCGACCCTGTTGGTTGTCGGTCTCCGATTCGACGTGGAGCACTCGCTGTTTCAGTGGGCTCTCAGGCTGTATGAGCCATTTTTCATTCTGCTGTTTGCGCTCATCATCTTTGCGGTGGCCACGCGGGATGCCTCGGGAGGGAGATCCCTATTGAGGCATCCTGTCTTGGTTCGGCTTGGCGAGTGGTCTTTCGCTTTTTACCTTGTGCATGCCACGGTGATCTACGCGTTCAGGCACCTCTTTGACAAGCAGCCCATGGCGATCTCGAATCTCATGTGGTACTTGCCTGTGTTTGCTGTTGCGCTGGTGCTTGCTTGGCTTCTTTACCGTTTTGTGGAGCATCCTGTCGAAGGCAGAATGCGAAAATGGGGGAACGCGCACCTCAACTGAACGGGGGATCCGATCGTTTGAGACTTCGCGTCGTAGACTAGACCCCATGGATCTTCTCGTAGTTGGCTCTGGGTTCTTTGGCCTCACCATCGCTGAGCGCGCCGCAAGCGCTGGCAAGAAGGTAGTCGTCATCGACCGCCGCAATCACATCGGAGGTAACGCGTACTCCGAGGCCGACCCCGAGACCGGCATCGAGGTGCACACCTACGGGGCGCACCTCTTTCATACCTCAAACGAGACGGTGTGGGAGTACGTGAACCGCTTCACTGAGTTCACGAGCTACGTCCACAAGGTGTACTCGAACTTCAAGGGTGAGGTCTACCCGTTGCCGATCAACCTCGGCACGATCAACCAGTTCTTCCGCTCTGCCTACAGTCCCGACGAGGCGCGCGCGCTCATCGCTGAGCAGGCTGGCGAGTTCGATACGAAGAACGCCCAGAACCTCGAGGAGAAGGGCATCTCGCTCATCGGGCGGCCGCTCTACGAGGCGTTCATTCGTGATTACACGTCGAAGCAGTGGCAGACTCCGACTACCGAGTTGCCCGCTGAGGTCATCAGCCGCCTCCCTGTCCGGTATACCTACGACAATCGCTACTTCAGCGACACCCACGAGGGCTTGCCGGTCAACGGTTACACCGCGTGGCTTGAGAAGATGGCCGACCACCCGAACATCGAGGTGCGGCTGAACACCGACTTCTTCGACGAGTCGCAGCCGTTGAACAAGGCCGCTGTCGTTGGTACGGTGCCGGTCGTGTACACCGGCCCCGTCGATCGGTACTTCGACTTTGCTGAGGGCGAGCTTGGCTGGCGCACACTCGATTTCGAGAAGCAGGTGCTCCCGGTAGGCGACTTCCAGGGCACGAGCGTCATGAACTACGCTGGGGCTGACGTGCCGTACACGCGGATCCACGAGTTCCGCCACTTCCACCCCGAGCGTGACTACCCAACGGACAAGACCGTCATCATGCACGAGTACTCGCGGTTCGCGAAGCGCGAGGACGAGCCGTACTACCCGGTGAACACCCCGGAGGATCGCGAGAGGCTGCTGAAGTACCGTGCGCTCACCGAGCAGGAGCCACAGGTGCTTTTCGGCGGCCGTCTTGGCACCTACCAGTACCTCGACATGCACATGGCGATCGGCTCTGCCCTGTCGATGTGGAATAACAAGCTCGACGGCAACATCTAGGGCGTCTCGCTAGGCCAGAACCTCTGGCAGCTCTGTGCCGTCTCCGAACGGTGCGATACCGGTGACCGCTCCCGACGGGCCGATGAACCGGTAGGAGCGCTTCAGTGAGCGGAGCGAAAAGCTCACTGTTGCGATGCGCACGCTGGGGTCGAGCGCTGAGATCCGTTCAAGCAGCTCCGCACCGTGAGCGGTCGAACGCACCCAAAAGTGCAGCAGCAGCGGGGCGTCTCCGCTGATGAGCGCGACCAGACGAGTCGCTGACCACCTGGCGACCACGGAGGCTGCTGTTTGCCAGCCTCGCTGCATGTCGACTGTCACGATCATGCCGAGGGGGAGCCCGATGCTTTCTCGCACGACGTCGCAGCGGCTCGCGAGGAGGCCTTGTTCGAGGAGTAGGGGCAGCCGTCGGCGGAGGGTCCGTTCTGACAGCCCAGTCGAGCCTGCCAGCTCGGTGTAGCTCGTGCGGCCGTTGGCTGCGAGAATCCGGTAGGCATCCCATTCTCGGGCGCTGGGCGTGGGCGGGGCCGTCTGCGTGGGCAGCCAGCCGTGTCCGGTGCTGCGCTCGACCGGGGGAACGGTGTCGGGCAGCCATTGGGCGCCGTCTTGCAGCACGCGACGGGACAGCTGAGATCGGACCTGTCGAACACCGGGCAACGACTCGACGGCTGTCAGGAGTTTCTCGACAACCTGCGCGGTCGCCGCACCGAAGCCGGCGAAGAGCTGCGCGTCGCCGTCAAGGCGCTCCATCCAAAAGATTCCTGTGTGCACCGCGAGCGCGGTTGCAACCGACTCGAGGTAGCCAGGCTCCACGGAGATCCAGAGGTACCCGATGACGTTGACGTAGTTCGCCAGGTAGATGCTCGTCCACGCAAGCCCTTCGTGCTCGAGCCGCTGCCAAATTCGTGAGGCGGTTGTCGCGTTCGCCCCGATGAGTTCGCCGACTGTCGCCCAGGAAGCGCGCGGGTCCCGCTGCAGCGCGGTCACTACCTCGAGCTCGCGCTCCGACAGAACGCGTTGTCCGGAATCCTGCGTTTGGGGCAGCAAAGTGCCGAATATTGCTGCCCGAACGGAATCGAACTCGCAGCTCTTTAGTGTGGATGCAACTTGCAGGTCGGGTGTCACCGTCGACTCCGATCGGAAAAGGAACGTTGTGCTGCCAAAGACACGAATTACCGTAATCCTACTTTTCGCCGCCTGGA
>JAGNOB010000377.1 GCA_017990305.1 Leucobacter sp. | reverse complement strand
CGGAGCGGTTGCAAGACCTGCACGGACGGCCACCACACCTGATGCGCTGCAGGTCGCTGACAGCCCGTGCACGGTGCTGTTGTCGGCAACAGGTCGTGCGCTGCGCGTCGACCGCGACCCAGACGCACCGGAGGGAACACGAGCGGCGCCGCGTGCGACAAAGCACGGCGCCGTCGCCTCGCGGGTCGCGAGCACGGTCCGCGGCGAACTCGGCGCCATCCTCTCGGACGGCACGCTGCATCGTTTCACACCGGTTGATCTTCCACTCGTTCCGGCAGCCTCCATCGCTTTCTCGGCGGGCGTGAAGTTGGCCGACTACATCGGACTCACCGACAAAAAGCTCCGAATCGTCGGTATCGTTCCGCTCGACTCAGACGTTCCCGTCGGGCTGTTCACTTCCCAAGGCGTCGTGAAGCGTGTGGTTCTCACTGACCTGCCAGCACGGCCAGAGTTTGAGGTCATCTCTCTCAAGCCAGGCGACAAGCTCATTGCCGCGTTCTCCGCTCCCGACGGGACTGAGTTCGCTGCTGTGTCGAGCGACGCTCAGCTGCTCCGATTCTCTGCCGATCTTGTGCGGCCGCAGGGCCGCCCGGCCGGTGGCATGGCTGGTATGAAGCTCGCTGCGGACGCCGCCGTAATCTTCGCCGCCGCAGTCGCGGAGGATGCGGAAGCGAGGGTGGCGACCGTTGCAGAGGGCTCCGATGAAAACGCCCTGCTCTCCGCGCTTGTGTCGTCTGCAAAGGTGTCCGACTGGGCAGATTTCCCAGCGAAGGGCCGTGCCACGGGCGGTGTCCGTGCACAGCGCTTCCTGCGTGGTGAGGATCGACTTGCTGCTGCTTGGGTAGGCTCCGGTGAGCCCCGCGCGTTGGCACCCGACGGGGCCGCGCGCAAGCTTCCTGAGGAGCTTGGCAAACGAGACGGCTCCGGCACGCCACTCGAGAGCGCAATCGCCCACATCGGCGAGGCCCCCTAGCCCGATCCTGTGGTCGGTGTCAGGTGAGGCCCGCGAGTTCGTCTGCGGCCCGAAGTGCGGCCCGCCGGGTTGTGACACCCAGCTTGCGGTAGATCGACCTGATGTGGGTCTTCACCGTGGGGTAGGCAATTGCCAGCTGGTTCGCGATCTCCTGGGCGGTGAGCGTCGTTCGCAGCTGCGTCAGGATTTCGCGCTCCCGGTGCGTCAGGAGATCCGACACGAGTTGCGAGTGCGCGTCCCGGGCCGCGAAGATCGCGCGGAGGAACGTATCATGTGGTGACCCACGCAGCGTGTGAGCCGCGAGCAACTCACCGATCGGACCTTCTGGGGAGAGGAATGGCGCCAGCACACCCTCGGGCGCAGCAGCTCCCAGTGCGCGATCGAGAAACTCGTGTGCCCGCGGCCCCCGACCGGCCATCGCGCTCAGGCAGGCTGAGGTCACCAGGGTGCTGACGCGGGCGTAGCGTGGTGCAGTGGTAGCCGCCACGAGCTGCAATGCTTGACCTGCGAGCTCGGGTTCGCCAAGCCTCTGGAAGAGCTCGGCGAGCAACGCGTGAGCCACCGGCGCCCCACTTCGCATGAGCGCTGGAGTGGCAACCCGCTTCGCGATGTCATCGCGGCCCTCGGCATGGGCGAGGATACCCATTGAAACGCTGCGCAGGGTCCCCCACGGCACTCCGTGTTTGTCGTCTGCGCTGACTCCTTGCAGCAGCTGCTGCGCCTCGCGAAACCGACTCTTCCTGTGCAGGGCGACAAGCGACAGCACGAGGTACATCTTGGCGTATGCTGCGAAGTTCGTTCCGGTTCCGCCCACAGCGACATGTCCGTCGAGCACAGCGACTGCGGTTTCAAAGTCTCCTTGCCAGTAGGCAATGGAGCCGCGCGTGGACTCCATTAGGCCGCCTTCAAAGCGATCCCAATCGCTCGCTTCCGTCGGGCGCGCAAGCCCCTTAAGCATGTGCTCGGCCTCCGTGAATGCTCCGGACTGGGCGAGAGCGAAGGCGAGATTCGCCTGGGCAAGACGGAAGGTTTCCGCCCGCCCATGCAGTCGCGATTCCTCGCTAGCCGAGCGGAGCAGAGCGATCGCCTCTGGCAGGTTCCGACGCAGCCGCACCTCGGCCCAGCCAAGGAGGAACAACGCCGACGGGTAGTCATCTTCCGGCCCGCACGATGCGAGCGCGATGCGCGCCTCATCGGCAATCGCCGACTTGGTCGGGCTATCGGGTGCGAGCAGCAGATTCGCGAAGCAGGCAACAAACTGGCTGGTCGCTCCGCGGGATCCCTGACCGCGCAGGAATTCGGCGCCGTGCTGATCTCCAGCAAGGTCGCGACAGCATGCACGAATAAGGAGGACATTCCCGTCGACTGGCTCGGGGAAGGCTACACACAGTTGTTCGAGCTCGGCTGTGCGGGAGTCAAGGATGAGCGTGAGCCAGTGCCGCCGAAGGAGCCCGAGGCCGCGCTCGTGATCGCCCTCTTCGAGGGCCTGACGGATGGCATCAATCATGTCTCACAGAATACTGCTGGCCAGGGCAAAGGACTAAGCATTCGTTGGGAACGGGTTTACTTCTCATCCGAAAGGGGTGAGCACTCCGTGCGGGCTGCTCGCCGTCAGCGACGATGACGGTAATGAATCAGCTACTGCCCGGCCTGAACCGCCGCAACATTGGAAGCGAGCTCCTCGCGGGAGTCACGCTGCTCGCGATCGCGATCCCATTGAACATTGGGTACGCCCAGATCGCGGGGCTTCCGGCGACTGCAGGGCTCTACGCACTTATCGTGCCCACGCTCATCTGGGTGCTCATGGCGTCATCGCGGCAGCTCGTCGTTTCTCCCGACGCCGCTGCCGCAGCACTTGTCGCTTCCTCCCTCGGCGGGCTCGCAGCAGTAGGCTCGGACAGCTACGCGACTATGGCACTGGCCCAAGCGACCCTCTGCGGAGTGTTCTTCGCCGCGATGTCCGTCTTCAAGCTTGGTTTCCTTGCGAACTTCCTGTCCAAACCGATCCTTGTGGGCTTCGTCGGCGGGCTGGCACTC
>JAGNOB010000376.1 GCA_017990305.1 Leucobacter sp. | reverse complement strand
CGTGCGGATCGCCTCCGCGAGTTCGGGATCAATGATCCCTCCCGCGGCATGGTCACCCGCGCCTTCAAATCCGTGACGAAGTACGGTTCCGTCGAGATCGAGGGCGATGATGTGGCGATCCTGCATTGTTTATGTTCCTTCTACCGGGCTGAGTATTTCGAGTCCGCCGAGGTACGGGCGAAGCGCCTCGGGTACGGTTACGCTGCCGTCTGCGTTCTGGTGGGTTTCGAGAATTGCGACGATCCACCGGGTGGTGGCGAGTGTCCCGTTAAGCGTTGCAACGGGCGCGGTTTTGCCGCTCTCGGTGCGGTAGCGAGTCTGGAGCCTGCGCGACTGGAAGGTCGTGCAGTTCGAGGTCGAGGTGAGCTCGCGGTATGTGCCCTGCGTCGGCACCCACGCCTCAATGTCGAACTTGCGTGCCGCGCTCGAGCCGAGGTCGCCGGCGGCGACGTCGATGACGCGGTAGCTCAGGCCGAGGGCCTGGAGCATCTCTTCCTGCCACGCGACGAGGCGATCGTGCTCGGCCTCGGCGTTCGCCGGGTCCGTGTAGACGAACATCTCGAGCTTGTTAAACTGGTGCACGCGGAGAATGCCGCGCGTATCCTTACCGTGCGAACCGGCCTCGCTGCGGTAACAGGTCGACCAGCCGGCGTAGCGGATCGGGCCCTTCTCAACGTTCAAGATCTCGTTCGAGTGGTAGCCGGCGAGTGCGACCTCGCTCGTGCCGGTGAGATACAGATCCTGATCCTTGAGGTGGTACACCTCGTCGGCGTGCTCGCCGAGGAACCCGGTGCCGCCCATGATCTCGGGCTTCACAAGTGTCGGGGTGATGAGCGGGGTGAAATCGTTGCGCATCGCGAGGTCAAGGGCCATGTTCATGAGGGCGATCTCGAGACGAGCGCCGACGCCGCGGAGGAAATAGAACCGTGCGCCAGACACCTTCGCGCCGCGCTCCATGTCGATCGCGCCGAGCATCTCGCCGAGCTCGAGGTGGTCGCGGGGCTCGAAGTCGAACGATGGGACCTCGCCGACGGTGCGGAGCGTGACAAAGTTGTCTTCGCCGCCCTCGGGGACGCCGTCAATGACGATGTTCTCGATGCGCGAGGCGATCCTGTCGAACTCGACCTCCGCCTCTTTCGCGCGGGCGTCCGCTGCCTTCACCGCAGCCGCAAATTCCTGCGCCTCGGCGATGAGCGCCGGCTTCTCCTCCTTCGAGGCAGACTTCACGCGCTCGCCCATCGACTTCTGGGATGCTCGCAGCTGCTCGAACTCGCCGAGCGCTGAGCGGCGGGCGGCGTCGGCGGCAAGCGCCTCGTCCACCACTGACTCATCGTTGCCTCGGGCGCGCTGTGAGCGCTTGACGACATCAGGATCGTTGCGGAGGAGTACTGGATCGATCACAACGCTAAGCCTATCGCGGGATCCTCACGGCTACGATTGACCCATGACTATGGTCCCTACTCGCGCGTTGCCTCATGCCGCAGTTGTGTACCACCCGCTGAAAACGGACCTTGCCGGGTTACGCAGCGCGGTACGCGCGGCGGAGCTCAAGGCTGGCTGGGCGGCTACGCGCTGGTACGAGACCGCGGCGGAGGATCGCGGCACCGGTGCGGCACACCAAGCAATAGCTGATGGAGCCGGTGTGGTGTTTGGGTCTGGCGGCGACGGCACGATCCGCGCGATCGCCGAATCCATTCGTGGCAGCGGCGTCCCGCTCGCGATCGTGCCACAGGGCACCGGCAACCTACTCGCGCGAAACATTGGCATGCCGCTTGGCGATCTTGGGAAGGCCGTCGAAGCGGGCTTCTTTGGGCGCAACCAGCCGATTGACCTCGGGCTCATGACGATCGTGCGCCCCGCGGATGACGCCGGTCACGTCGCCGAAGACGAGCACGCGTTTCTCGTGCTCGCGGGGATGGGGCTCGACGCTCGTGTGATCCGTTCGACGCGGTCGACCCTGAAGAAGCGGCTCGGCTGGCTCGCATACGTTGACGCCGGAGTTCGCACGATGGTGAAGGACAAGCCGCTCGAACTTCACTACTCCATGGACGGCTCCGAACTGAAGCCGCTCACTGTCTACACGGTGATGATCGGCAACTGTGGCCTGCTCCCAGGCGGCGTGCTCCTGATCCCAGACGCGAAGATCGACGACGGGCTACTCGATGTCGTCTCGCTCAGACCGCTCGGCCCGTTCTCCTGGCTGCGCATCTGGAACAAGATTGGCTGGGAGAACGGCGTGCTTCGGAAGACGAAGACCGGGCGGCGCATCATCGACCTCGTAAACGACACGAAGAACGTCACCTATCTCCGCGCTCGAGAGTACGCGCTTACCGTTGCGCGCCCGGAGCCGATCCAGCTCGACGGCGACGATTTCGGCCTTGCGGTCGAGGCTCGCGGGCGAGTGGACCCTGGTGCCCTGATCGTCCGCGTGCTTCCCGGATGGCATCTCCCTGAATAGTGTCACGGCGCATCCGTCGCCTCGGATGCGGGATCGGTCGCCGCGCTGCTGCGGGCGGCTGCGGCTGCGTCAGCGTCCTCCGGCTTGGCGGCCTGCTTGTCAGCTGCGCCTGACGACTCCGTTTCGGACGAATCTGACTCGGCGGCGCTTGCCTCGGCGGCAGCAGCGCAGTCGCGTGCGAGTGGCGGGAAATAGTCTCGCGGAGGCGTCGCGGCGCCCATCCTGCCCTCCTCGCCAGTCGTCTCGCTGAGGTGCGCGGCCGATAGCGGGAACACATTCCACGCCTCCGCCTCTTTCGCGAGCGGGTTGAACCCGTGTCGCTCGGTGAGGAAGCCCTCCTCGTTCCAGCTCTCGGGCGGCTCTGACGAATCCTGTCCGAGGGTGCTCAACGGGTTGCCCCGCTGGTCGTAGAGCCGCACCGCCGCGAGCGGGTTGCCCTCGCAGTCGTAGGCGAAAACATTCGTGACCTGTTCACCGTTTGAGACGAGGCCCTGGGTGTCGTACTCCTCGTAGACGTAGTCGATGTTTGGCGTCGTCGCGTTTGCCCAGTTTGACCAGAGGAA
>JAGNOB010000375.1 GCA_017990305.1 Leucobacter sp. | reverse complement strand
GCGCCGAGCAGCGCTACATGCTTGACCTGGCACACGCAGTCACGGTGCGAACCGATCCATCGCAAGCCGCCTCGGGCGCCACGCCGGCCGAAGACGAGCAACGCTTCGGCCAGGTCGTCTCCGAGCGCCTGATTGGCCTCGGCAACAACACGAGCTCCTGGCGTTCGTGGCGTGATGAGGAAGCCGGCTGGCTGATTGGGCTGACATTTGATTCCCGCGATGGCGATCACGACGCGGTCTGGAGCTTTGACCACAAGAAGCGTGTGCTGAGCCCCCTCACCCCCGACGCCACCAACCTGTCGAAGCTTGGGGAAATCGGGGACCGGCTCATTCCCAAGCTCCGAGCGGTTGACAACGATCAGCGAGAACGCGCGGAAACCGAGTCATTCGATCCTGACGGCCTGTTGGCTCCGACCGCCGAGGTGCAGCCGCTTCCAGCAACCAACGCGAGCGGAACAGCCGCCACCGAAGAGCCCGGCACCAACCCCGATGCTGAGTATGAGCGCAGGCGGGAAATTGACCAGCTCGCTGTCAACACTCCCCTTGACGGCGAGGAAGATCTCAGCCAGACGGCGGATCTTCTCGACGCACTGCGCCGACGCCGCGGCGAACGCTCGCTCGAAGCTGAGGCCGCTGCCGGTGCGGGCGAGGAATCTGACGACCCCGTGCAGCACGACGCTGCACGCCCGTCACCGGCCGCCGAGCTTGGTCTCACACCGCGCCCAGCCGAAAAGCCTCGCACGGGTGCAGCAGCAAATATTTGGGGCACGAGCGGCGTCTCGGGGGCCGCCGGCGGCAAGACAACGACATCACTGCCGGACGACACCGCGCAGCTGCGCGTCGTGCGTCCGCACCCTCCGCAGGCACCTGACGATGCTGGGCGCGCCACGACGGGCAAGGACGACCGTACGTCCGAGTCATCAGAGCCCGCGGCCGAGGAGCGTAGCTCGAAGGCTCGCGAATCTGCAGCGCAGCGTGACGCCAAAGGCGGGAAACGCGGCCGGTCGTCAATCCCGAGCTGGGATGACATTCTGTTCGGCACGCGTAGCGACGACGACCCAGCTTAGCCGCGTAACTCCGCCACCAGTTCGACGGCACGACCGAAGCCAGACCCGGCCAGCGCTCCACCCAGCAACAACGGGATGCCACGCTCCTCATCGGTCCACGAGCCGTGCTGGCCCACGAGATCAAACGAGGCCGGATCATCATCGGTCGTGTAGTACGCGCACTGTCCCCGTGCGGCGAGGATTACGTCGCCGATACGTTCGCGAACACCTGGTCCGCAGACGTCACCAAAGACACCAGCCTCGAATGCCTCATCACGGGTCGCGACCCATGCCCGCTTTCCCTGGGTAGCTTCGAGCCACGAGGCGAGCCGTTGCGGGTCTGCGCCCTTCTCGACGAAAAACGTGCGGAATCGCGGTTCGCCGGCGACAGCCACGACCTCGCTAAGCTCAGGCATTGCGAGGTCGAAGACGACCTGTTGGTGCGACTCGACGTCGACCATCCCGTGATCGGCTGTGACGATGACGCCCACGTCGGCCGGGAGGCCGGTGAGGAAGTCCGCTAGCGCACCATCCAATTGCTCGAGCCTACGAGACCATGCGTCACTCTGCCAGCCGCTTTGGTGTCCCGCGCGATCCAACTCGTCGACGTACAGGTAGGCGAGAGTGGGTTCCCCGGAGGCGAGGTCGCGCCGTGCTGCCGCGAAGCGATCCTCGATTCGATCGCCTCCTCGATACGCTGCGCCGGTGAGAATTGCGCGGGTGAGTCCGCTGGTGGCGTGAGCAGGCCGCCCGTAGGTTCGAGCGTGAATGCCGAGTTGCTCCGCCAGACCGAACAACGGCTCCGCGAGCTGCCAATCGCGAGGGTTCTCGATGCCCTCCCAATCACGCAGGGGCGAGATGATGCCGTGCGTCGGGTGCATGATGCGGTAGCCGATGAGGCCGTGTTCGGCGGGAAGGCGGCCAGTCGTGAGCGTCGTGAGGGCAGCACCGGTAGTCGAGGGAGTGACCGTAGTGATGCGTCGCTGTGCAAGCGAAGACAACGTCGGAGCATGGCCGCGACGAGCCTTCAAGTTCGCGCTGCCGAGGCCGTCAACGACGAGAATCACGAGTGAGCGCAGAGGCGGCAGCAGGGAGATCGCCTGCGTGAATCGCGTCGCTGAATCTTCGGACCTGCTGCTGCCGGTGGCGGCCGTGAGCACAGATTCTGCGGAATGGTCGTGGCCGAGCGCGAGCGCGGCGAGCCCAGTCGGGATAATCGCGGCAAGCCTCCCGCCGTTGTCGGTGGCAGTCGGTAGCATGAACCCATTATGGCCGACGTAACCGATATGGATACTCCCGGAGCAGCCCACGAGGCGCCCGGTGAACGCATTGAAGACATCGACATCTCGCAAGAGATGGAGGGATCCTTCCTCGAGTATGCCTATTCGGTGATCTATTCGCGCGCGCTACCTGATGCGCGCGACGGTCTGAAGCCCGTGCAGCGCCGCATCCTGTACATGATGACCGACATGGGGCTCCGCCCTGACAAAGGCCACGTAAAGTCAGCCCGCGTCGTCGGCGAGGTCATGGGCAAGCTGCACCCACACGGCGACTCGTCAATTTACGATGCACTCGTCAGGCTTTCGCAAGACTTTGCTATGCGGTTGCCGCTCGTTGACGGGCACGGAAACTTTGGTTCCCTCGATGACGGCCCCGCCGCCTCCAGGTACACCGAGGCGCGACTCGCCGGTGCGGCGCTCGGGATGACTGAGTCGCTCGAGGAAGATGTCGTCGAGTTCGTTCCGAACTACGATAACCAGCTCTTGCAGCCCGAGGTGCTGCCCTCTGCCGTTCCCAATCTGCTCGTGAACGGTGCCAGCGGAATCGCCGTTGGTATGGCGACGAACCTCGCGCCCCACAACCTCATCGAAGCTGTGGAGGGCGCGAAACACCTGCTCTACAACCCTGACGCCACCGTCGAAGAACTCATGGAGTTCATCCCCGGCCCCGATCTGCCCGGTGGTGGCACCATCGTCGGCTTG
>JAGNOB010000374.1 GCA_017990305.1 Leucobacter sp. | reverse complement strand
GTAGCCCTGCCGCTCCATCGCGCGCCATTCCACCCGCTGAATCGACATCCTTTCGGCGAGGTCAGGGCTTTTCTGCGGTCGAAAACCGATCACCTCACCGAAGCGATGGCATCTGAGCGCCCGGGGGCCCGGGGGCCTGGGGGCCTGAGGGCCTGAGCGGCTGGGGCCCTGAGCACACTGGGCGGGTGCAGAGGGCAGGCGAGCACAGGGCACAGGGGATAGGGCGCAGACGCCGGCGCCCAGGCACAGGTCGCAAACGCCGAGACTAGTCGGAGAGCGTCAGCAACTCGAAGCCGTTTTCGCGCACGACGATCGTGTGCTCAAACTGAGCAGTGATTGACTTGTCGCGAGTGGTGACCGTCCATTCGTCGGCCCACATGTCCCACTCGTGCGTACCGAGCGTAAGCATCGGCTCGACAGTGAACACCATTCCTGGCACGATGACGTCGTTGAAGCGCGGCGCCGAGTCGTAGTGCGGCACGATGAGGCCGGTGTGGAACGAGGATCCGACGCCGTGCCCGGTGAAGTCTCGCACCACGCCGTAGCCGAAGCGCTTCGCGTACGTCTCAATGACGCGGCCGATCACGTTGACCTCGCGGCCAGGCTTCGCGGCCTTGATGCCGCGCATCATCGCCTCGTGCGTGCGCTCGACAAGCAGATCGACTTCCTCTGAGACCTCGCCGACGCGGAACGTTCGGTTCGTGTCGCCGTGGAAGCCATCGAGGTAAGCGGTGATGTCGACGTTGACGATGTCGCCCTCGCGCAGCACCGTATCATCGGGGATTCCGTGACAAATGACCTCGTTCACCGAGGTGCAGGTCGACGCCGGGTAGCCGCGGTAGCCAAGCGTTGAGGGGTACGCGCCCGCCGCGACAACGAACTCGTGCCCGATCCGATCGAGCTCTGCAGTCGTGACGCCCGGTGCCACCGCAGCGCCAACGGCGTCGAGCGCTCGGGATGCAACGCGGCCGGCAGCGCGGATCTTCGCGATCTCGTCCTCTGTGTACGTGTTATCGCCTACGTAGGGCGGGGGCTCCTGAAGGCCAACGTACGGAGGGCGCACGATTGAGTGAGGAACAGAGCGGTTGGCGGGCAGTACGCCGGGGACAAGATTGCCGTGATCGTCGAAAGGCATACGTCTAGTCTAGGAGTAACGTCACGAAGGGAAGCTCATGAGCAAGCAAGACTGGGGGATCAACGATCCCGAGGAAACGTACTGGTTCAACTCAAAGACCGGTGAGGTAGAAGAAGGCCCACAGTCACTCGCCGTGTATCGCGTTGGGCCGTTTAAGACCCGTGAAGAGGCGACGCGTGCGCCGCAGATCCTTGCCGATCGTGCACGCGAGTGGAACGAAGAAGACGAAGAGGACGACTAGCGGGTCACGGCTCATGCGCCGCTTCCGGGCGGTAGGCTAAAAGCCGTACCGGTCCCGGTGCATATCCGCGCCCCGAGAGGAGTTGCCGCGTGAGCAAGCAGAGAGATTTTGTGCTTCGTACCATCGAGGAACGCGGAGTGAAATTCGTGCGCCTCTGGTTTACCGACGTTGCTGGCGCCTTGAAGTCAGTGGCGCTTGCGCCGGCTGAGGTCGAGGGCGCGTTCAGCGAAGGAATCGGGTTCGACGGCTCGGCCATTGAAGGGTTGACCCGCGCATACGAGTCTGACCTGCTTGCTGTGCCTGATCCGTCGACATTCCAGATCCTGCCCTGGCGTGGTGAGACCGAGCCGACGGGGCGGATGTTCTGCGACATACGCACCCCGAACGGAGAGCCAGCGGTCTCTGACCCTCGCAATGTGCTCAAGCGCACGCTCGCTCAAGCAGCTGACATGGGGTTCTCGTTCTATACGCACCCAGAAATCGAGTTCTACCTGCTGAAGTCGAAGGACCTGGGCCCTGAGGGGCCGGTCCCGGTGGATCGCGCAGGGTACTTTGACAACGTCCCGGGTGGCACCGCACACGATTTCCGGCGCGAGAGCGTGAACATGCTCGAGGACCTCGGAATCTCGGTCGAGTTCAGCCACCACGAGGCAGGGCCCGGACAGAACGAAATCGACCTGCGATACGCTGACGCGCTCGCTACCGCAGACAACATCATGACGTTCCGCTCGGTGGTGAAGGAGGTCGCGATCGCTCAGGGCGTGCACGCGACGTTTATGCCCAAGCCGCTGGCTGGCCATCCGGGCTCGGGCATGCACACCCATGTATCGCTGTTTGAGGGTGAAGAAAACGCGTTCTATGATCCGAGCGCGAAGTATCAGATGTCGGTGACCGCACGCCGCTTCGTGGCTGGCGTGCTGCGGCATGCCCCGGAGCTCACCGCTGTCACCAACCAGTACGTGAACTCATACAAGCGCTTGTGGGGAGGCGACGAGGCACCTTCCTTCGTGAGCTGGGGCCACAACAACCGGTCAGCGCTCGTGCGCGTGCCGATGTACAAGCCTGGCAAGGGCGGGGCAGCGCGCATCGAGTACCGCGGCATGGATAGCGCGGTGAATCCGTACCTCGGATTCTCGGTGCTTCTCGCGGCTGGGCTCAAAGGCATCCAGGAAGAGTACGAGCTGCCGCCGGAAGCTGAGAACAACGTCTGGGCACTCAGCGACGGTGAGCGCCGAGCGATGGGCTTTGATCCGCTCCCGCAGAGCCTTGAGCACGCCCTCGCGGTGATGGAGCGCTCTGAGCTTGTAGCCGAAACGCTTGGCGAGCAGGTCTTTGCCTACCTCATTCGCGATAGCCGTCGCGAGGTCGACGAGTATCGGAGCCAAGTGACACCGTTCGAGCTCAATTCGATGCTCGACACGATCTAACAGCACGGATGGCGGCAATGGGGACGTCTCCGGGTGGACGGCGCGGAGAGCTCGGGGCGTATGCTCGGGCCGGATTCCAAGGGCTAGCCGACGCCAGAGAAGGAATCGCAGAGCTGTCCGCGTTGCTCGATGACACTGACCGCGGGGCACTTCTTGAGGGCCTGGCGTTTGCTGCAGACCCGGACTCGACGTTGGCGTTGCTTGTCAGGCTCGCTGAAACAGATGCTGAC
>JAGNOB010000373.1 GCA_017990305.1 Leucobacter sp. | reverse complement strand
GCTCAAAGAGCTGCAGCGTGAGCTCGGATTCTCGATGTTGTTCATCAGCCACAACCTCGCGGTCGTACGCATCGTCTGTGACCGCGTTGCGGTGATGCGTAGTGGCACGCTCGTGGAGGTCGGAGAAACGGTTGACGTGATGACGTCACCGACGCACGACTACACGCGCGAGCTGATTGCCGCCGTCCCTACGCTCTAACTCACCCCGTCCATTACTCACCTTTTGCCCAACAATTGTTCAGGGCGACAATCTCGGTCCGAAGAATTGTGGAACACGCCGAAGTGCCCCGCGCTCTCGGCCGAGATGATTAAGACCTGAGCCTTAACACGAAGGAACACACTATGAAGGCGTTTACGATTGTCAGCCTGGCGGCTGTCGGCGCGCTCGCGCTCACCGCCTGCGGCGGTGGCAGCGGCAGCACTCCGAACGACAGCGGCGGAGAGCCCGTCATTGACGGCACACTCACCGCTGCGATTAGTCGCGACCCCGGCCTCTTGTTCCAGCCGCTCAACCCGAGCTCCGCGCTCGGAGCGGTCAGCACCTGGGCGTATGAGCGGCTCGTGTACTTCGATACGGAGGGCCAGCCCCAGGGATGGCTCGCGGAGTCGTGGGAACAGACACCGACGTCACTGCACTTCGTCGTCCGTGACGATGCCGTGTGCTCCGACGGTACGAAGCTAACGGCCGAGACCATTGCGAACAACTTCCGGTGGATCGCAGACCCCGCGAACAGCTCAACCGCGCTCGGCACCGTCGTTCCGGCTGACGCAACGATCGAGCATGACGACACGAGCGTGACGATCACCACGAAGAAGCCCGATCCGTTCATGATCACGGCCGTCGGCTCGCAGACAATCTACTGCCAGGCGGCTCTTGACGACCCGCAGAGCGTGGCAACCTCCACGAACGGAACGGGCCCGTTCGTGATGACGGAGGCTGTCACGGGCGACCACTACTCGTTTGAGCGGCGCGACGACTACACCTGGGGCCCGAAGGGTGCACCCACGGGAGAAACCCCCGGCTACCCGAAGAACGTTGTCGTCAAGATAGTCGAGAACGAGAGCACGCGAGCGAACCTGCTTCTCTCGGGCGACCTCAACATCGCGGCGATCGCCGGGCCCGATGAGGAACGCGTCGCCGACAAGGTCGACCTGCTGTCAAAGAACACGCTCATCAGCGGAGGCATCCTCTACAGCCAGGCCGAGGGCCAGCCCACCACCGACAAGAACGTGCGCATTGCGCTCACGAAGGCATTGAACCTCGACGAACTGATGCAGGTCAGCACCGCAGGTAAGGGCGAGCGTGCACCGCGACTGGCAGTCGCGAAGCCGCAGGTGTGCCAGTATGACGCGGCGACGCCCAACCTCCCCAAAACCGACATCGCCGGCGCTGAGAAGCTGCTCGACGCTGCGGGCTGGGTGAAGGGCGCCGACGGAAAACGTGCCAAGGACGGCACGCCCCTCGTGCTTGAGTTCGCGTGGCAGACCCGTGGCGCAGAGATCGCAGCAACCGCAGAGATGATGGCCGAGCAGTGGGCTGAGATCGGCGTAGGCACCAACCACCTCGGCGCGGAGTATGGCGCGTTCATCGAGCGGATCAGCACCCCGGGTGCCGCTTCCGAGCTCGACGTCATCTGGCTCGCAGCGAACCTCCCCGTGCCGAACTCACTGATGCCGTACTTCTCTGGCCCGTCGCCAGATAAGGGCAACAACTTCGCAGCGCTCTCAAACCCAGAGTTCGACAAGCTCGTCGCCGAGGCCAACACGCACACCGGCGATGAAGCCTGCAACGCGTGGGAGGTGGCAGAGGCAGAGATGTACTCCTCGGCCGACTACGTACCGTTCGCTGTGGCATTTGAGTCGACCTACTCGCAGGGCACCGCCTCGCACGAGATCGATGAGCTCTACACGAGCCTGATTCTCGTCAAGTAGCCGCCCCGGTTGGGGCGTGATGGGAGGCAGCCTCCCGTCACGCCCCAACCGCCCAGCACCCCACTTCACCGCACCAGATTTTAGGAGTCACCGATATGACCAACGCCCTCAGCCAGAACGCCTTCGACCCGGTCCGTTGGGAACGGTTCCTGGCTGAAAGCGCTCGCAGACACCAGGTGCCAGGCATCGTGGCCGGCGTGCTCCGGATCGACCCGGACAGCGGCGTCGAGCAACGGTTCGTCGCGAGTACTGGCGTGACAAACAACGCCACGGGCGTTGAGACCTCGCGTGACGCTCTCTGCCAGATCGGGTCGGTGACAAAGGTGGTCACCTCGACGATGATCATGCAGCTGCGCGAAGAGGGCAAGCTCGACCTCGACACCCTGGTCGCCGACCTGATCCCGGACACGAAACTGTCGACGACGGATGATGGCACGATCACCGTGCAGCACCTGCTCACCCATACCTCCGGGATCAACGGCGATGTGTTCACCGACACCGGCCGCGGCGACGACTGCATCGAGAAGTACGTCGCACTGCTCAAAGACGCCGAGCCGCTGTTTACACCGGGCAACGGCTGGTCATACTGCAACTCAGGCTTCGTCGTGCTCGGCCGCATCATCGAACTGCTCGATGGCCGCAGCTGGGACGCATCCGTCCAGGCGCGCATCAGCGCCCGACTCGATCTCAGACGCTTCCTCACCCTGCCCGAGCACATCATGAGCCACCGATACCAGCACGGACACACCCGCGAGCTCGGCAGCAAGGTGTGGTCGCCCGCGCCCGTGACCGGGCTCATGCGCTCGGTGGGCCCGGCCGGGATCATCAACAGCAGCGTCGACGATATGCTCGACTTTGGCCGCGCTTTCTTGCAGGAGGGCCGCGGCTCCGCCGGCACTGCTCTGCTCAGCCCCGAATCCGTGCGGCTCATGTCCGAACCTCAGGTGGATCTCGGCGACGCAGATGTGCTCTCCCCGCAGTGGGGGCTCGGCTGGATCCTTGACGACTGGAACGGGCACCGCGTCGTGTGGCACGGTGGCACGACAATCGGAAACAAAGCCTGGTTCCAGGTGCTTCCTGACGACGGCGTTGTCATTGCTATC
>JAGNOB010000372.1 GCA_017990305.1 Leucobacter sp. | reverse complement strand
ATCCCGAACTGGGCGAGGCCCGCGGCTCCCCCGTCGTCCGCGGTGAGCACCCAAATGCCGTCGGCGTGTACCGCGACGCTGTGCTCCCACTGCGCGCTCATTGATCCGTCAGCAATGGTGACGGTCCAGTCGTCGTCCTGCACAACAGTGTCAATCGTCCCGGCAGAGATGATCGGCTCGATAGCGACGACCAACCCAGGCTTCACTTCAGGCCCCCGACGCTGCACTGGCACGTTGAAGACCGGTGGGTCCTCGTGCATGCTGCGGCCGATACCGTGACCGATGTAGTCCTCGAGCACACTGAAGTCGCTGTGCTTACGCACGTAACCGTGCACGGACTCGCCAACCTCATTGAGGTGTTTGGCGCGAGCCAGACGCGCGATCCCATGCCACATCGCCTGCTCCGTGACGTGCGAGAGCTTCTCGTTCGCCTCCGTCAACTCGGGGCGAGCAGGATCAGGGATGACCGCAGTGAACGCGGCGTCACTGTGCCAGCCACCAATGACGGCGCCGACGTCGAGCGACACCACGTCTCCGGGCTCAAGCGGACGATCAGTGGGAATCGAATGCACGACATCAGCATTCACATTCGCACAGATCGTGTGCGTGTAGCCAGGCTCGAGCATGAAGTTCGGCTCGCCCCCGCGAGCACGAACCGCTGCCTCAGCGAGCGCATCGAGCTCCAGCGTGGTGATACCCGGCCGAACCGCCGCGCGCATCGCAGCGAGCGCATCAACGGCAGCAAGGCCCGGCTCAATCATGAGCCTGAGCTGAGCCGGCGACTTATAGATCGACCGGCGCAGGAAACCGCGACGTGACACTTAACGTCCCAGCTGAGCGCTCAGGGCGCTCGAAATACGATCGGCAACCTCGTCAATACCACCGAGACCATCGACGCTCACGAGAATGCCACGCTTCGTGAACAGCTCGATGAGCGGCTCGGTCTGCTGTGCATACACGTCCTGCCGGTGGCGGATCACATCTTCGGTGTCGTCGGCGCGACCTTCGGTCTCTGCGCGCTTCAGCAGGCGGGCGACGACCTCGTCGGTGTCCGCTTCGAGCAGCACAACAGCGTCGAGCGAATCGCCCTCGAGCATGCCGTCCAGAGCTTCAACCTGCTCGACGTTGCGAGGGTAGCCGTCAAGAAGGAAGCCAGCAGCGGCGTCTTCCTGCAGCAGTCGATCCTGCACGATCTCGTTGGTCAACGTATCGGGCACAAGCTCGCCCGACTCGATGATCGCCTGGACGCGCTGTCCCAGCTCAGTGCCGCCCTTGATGTTTGCGCGGAAGATGTCGCCAGTCGAGATCGCAGGGATCTCGTAAGCCTCGGCGATCTTCGCCGCCTGGGTGCCCTTGCCAGCTCCGGGCGGGCCGATGATAAGAAGTCGGGTTACTGTCACTTGAGAAGTCCTTCGTAGTGGCGCTGCTGCAGCTGTGCGTCGATCTGCTTCACCGTTTCAAGACCAACGCCGACGATAATGAGGATCGACGCGCCACCGAACGGGAAGTTCTCGTTCGCGCCGAAGAATGAAAGCGCCACGAGTGGCAGCAGTGCAATGGTTCCGAGATAGAGCGAGCCCGCGCTGGTGATGCGCGTCAACACGTAGTTGAGGTACTCAGCTGTCGGACGGCCGGCACGAATGCCAGGCACGAAGCCCGAGTACTTCTTCATGTTGTCGGCGACCTCTTCAGGGTTGAAGGTGATCTGCACGTAGAAGAAGGTGAAGCCGATGACCAGCAGGAAGAACACGACCATGTAGAGCGGCTGATCGCCGTACACAAGGTTGTTCTGGATCCACACGATCCACGCGGCTGGCTCTTCTCCGGCCTTCGGCTGGTTGAAGTTTGCAAGCAACATCGGGAGGTAGAGGATCGCCGAAGCGAAAATCACGGGGATCACGCCCGCCATGTTCACCTTGATCGGGATGTACGTGCTCGAACCACCATAGGTGCGGCGCCCGACTACACGCTTCGCGTACTGCACCGGGATACGGCGCTGCGACTGCTCGACGAACACAACCGCGCCAATGACGATGATGCCGACGAGAATGACGAAGAAGAAGACTTCCCAGCCACGCTGCTCCTTGATGACCCAGAGGCCGCTCGGGAAGGTTGCCGCGATGGAGGTGAAGATGAGGAGCGACATGCCGTTGCCGACGCCACGCTCCGTGATGAGCTCACCGAACCACATGATGAGGCCGGTACCGGCGGTCATCGTGATGATCATGATGAGAATCGCCCACCACTCCTGGGCGACGAGGTTCTGGCAGGCCTGGTTGGCGAGACTGCCGAACAGCTGACCTGAACGCGCCACAGTGATGAGCGTCGTTGCCTGGAGCACCGCAAGCGCGATCGTCAGGTAGCGAGTGTACTGAGTGAGCTTCGCCTGGCCCGCCTGGCCCTCCTTGTGGAGAGTCTCAAAGTGCGGAATCACCACGCGAAGAAGCTGGGTGATGATCGACGCCGTAATGTACGGCATGATGCCGAGGGCGAAGATCGAAAGCTGAAGGAGCGCGCCACCGCTGAAGAGGTTGACCATGTCGTACAACCCGGCGGTCCCCGTGTTCGCGTTGACGGCGAGACAGGCTTGGACGTTGTTGAAGTCCACGAACGGGGTCGGAATAAACGACCCCAAACGGAAGAGTGCAACAATTCCGAGCGTAAAAACGATCTTCCGACGGAGGTCGGGGGTACGGAAGATCCGTCCAATAGCGCTGAACAAAACTTAGCCTCCTGGATAGTTCGCCGGACGTTTCCGGCGAGGAGCAACTAGACCAGACTACACGTGCCACGCTGTCTGGAATACGAAATAAGGGGTGTGGGAAACCTGCGGCTCCCCACACCCCCATCATTCGAGCAAAACTCGAATATTACTTCACTTCTCCGCCTGCGGCGACAATCTTCTGCTCAGCTGAGCTCGAGACCTTGTCAACCTGCACGGAGAGCTTGACCTGAAGGTCACCGTTGCCCAGCACCTTGACGGGCTGGTTCTTGCGCACGGCACCCTTTGCGACGAGGTCCTCGATAGTGACCTCG
>JAGNOB010000371.1 GCA_017990305.1 Leucobacter sp. | reverse complement strand
GCCCCCGGGGGCGCCTGGCAGCACCGCTGGGACGCGCTCACGATGCGCGACGTGCACGGCGTCGCCGAGCTCCCCGGATCGACCCCGCCACCGCTCACGCGGGCCCGCGCCAACGAGGCGATCCCCGCGTACTTCGCCGGCTACGAGACCGAGCACGAGCTCCCCATTATCCGCCCCGTCAGGGTGGATCGCGTCACCGACGAGGCCGGGATCCTCACGGTGCACGCGGGCGACCGCCAGTGGCGCGCTCACACAATCGTGAACGCGACGGGCACGTGGACGCAACCGTTCGTTCCCCACTACCCTGGCGCCGCCGGATTCCGCGGCGAGCAGTTCCACACGTTCGCCTACCCCGGGCCAGAGCACTTCCGCGGCAAGCGCACGCTCGTTGTCGGCGGCGGCGCCTCGGCCGTGCAGTTTCTTGGGGCGATCGCTCCCCTCACCGAAACGATCTGGGTGACGCGCCGCGAGCCCGTCTGGCGCACCGACGACTTCACCCCGGAGGCCGGGGCAGCGGCCGTCGCGCTCGTCGAGCAGCGCGTCGCCGCTGGCCTGCCGCCCGAGAGCGTCGTGAGCGTCACGGGCCTCGCCCTGCGCGAGCAGGAGCGCGAGGCCGAACGGCTCGGCACCTACGACGCCCGCCGCCCGATGTTCGAGTCGATCGAGGAGAAGGGCGTGCGCTGGGCTGACGGCAGCTTCGAGCCTGTCGACGCGATCATCTGGGCGACAGGGTTTCGGCCGGCGATCGCACACCTCGCCCCGCTCCGCCTGCGCAGCCAGGCCGGTGGAATCCAGCTGAGCAACGCGGGCCGCGGCACGACCGCGGTCGTCGATCCGCGCGTGCAGCTCGTCGGCTACGGCCCCTCATCGAGCACGATAGGCGCGAACCGCGCCGGTCGCACAGCCGCGCGGGGCGTGCAGCAGTACCTACGGCTCAGCGAGCGCGCAGCGGGCTAAGCTGCTCGCCGCCCGGCCCGAAGTTGGCCGGATCGAGCCAGCGGTCGAACTCCGCGCTGAGCGCGGGCCACTCGGAATCGATGATTGAGAACCACGCGGTGTCGCGCGAGCGACCCTTCACAACAACAGCCTGCCTGAACGTGCCCTCGTAACTGAAGCCGAGCCGTTCGGCCGCGCGGCGCGATGGCGCGTTTAACGCGTGACACTTCCACTCGTAGCGCCGGTACCCAAGCTCGTCGAACACATACCGCATGAGCAGGGCGTGGGCCTCGGTCGAGATCGCGGTGCGCTGCATCGCGCGCGAGAACACGACGAAGCCGACCTCGACGACACCGTTCGCGCTGTCGATGCGCAGCAGCGACAGCGTGCCGAGCGGGGTGCCGCTCGCGTTGTCGACGACGGCGAAGTGCAACGGGTCGGGCGACGCGGAGGCAGCCTCTGCCCACGCGCGATACTCCGCAGCGGTGCGAAAGGGGCCGACACTGAGATACGTCCAGTCGCTGTCGTCGTCGGCCGCCGCGTAGGCGGTGAACAGCGCGGCCGCGTGCTCGGCGGCGTCAAGGGGCTGCAGCGTGCAGAACTCCCCGCGCAGCGTGACACGGCCCGGCACCGGCCTCGGCAGCACGAGATCCACCGTTCCCCCAACAGGCTGGCCAAACTCGTTCGTGTCAGGCATTGGTGCTGGACTCGCTTTCGTTGTCGGGCGTGTGCTGGCTGGTGCCGCGGCGGCGCCTGCGCCTGCCGTGCTTCCGCGTCCAGGCTGCAGCGGACTCGCTCGTGAGCGCGAGCAGCGCGAGGCACATGAGCGACGCTGAGAACAGCGTGCCGTTCAGGCCGATCGCGTCGAGCCCCTGCACATAGCCGACGGCGGTGCCGAGAATGGTGAACGCGAGCAGCACGATGAGTAACACGCGGGCGCGGTGCCCGCGCCTGAGCAGGCGCCACGCGAGGAAGAGTTGCCCGAGCGTCATGAGCCCGCCGACACCGGTCATGCCGATCGCGAAGATCTGCTCGAAGCTGCCGGCTTCCGCGCCCCAGAGCTTCCGCAGCTCCGGTTCGAGGATGAGCGCGAGCAGATCGACGAACGCGCCGAGGCCGATAACAAGGACGGCGACGGCGATGCTCAGCGGCGCCCGATCCACAACCTCTTGCGCGGTCTGCGGCGCGATGGGCGTGGGATCGGGCTCCTCGCCATCTGGCCGAACGGCGCCGACGTTGATCACGGGCAGGTGACCGTCGGTGATGAACTGGTCGCCGCCGCCGTTTCGCGAGTGGTAGCCCGTCGTGAAGTCGCGCAGCGTGCGCACCGTGATCTCGGGCGAGGCCTCCCGCACGCTCGCGACAACGAAGTCGCGCTCCTCATCCGTGTTCTCGTCGATGCGGTGCGTGATCTGCAGGGTGAACAGCGACAGGCCAACATCGGTGTCGTACGTTCCAGCCCCGAGCCAGTCAGTGCGGGCACCGCCAGGGAGCAGCCAGCCGGGCGGGCAGTGCCAGAAACGCACGTGATGGCGCTGCTTGGGGTTGCCCGCAACCTCCTGCTGGTAGGCAACGTCGTGCCGCCTGCCGAAGAGCATGAGCGGCGAGACCGGCGCTGTCGGATAGCTCTTGCGGGTGAGCGTGGAGGCGATGATGCCCCACGTTGAGCGCAGCGTGATTTCGTCGGCCCGGTGCCATCCCGCGCGCCGCATCGCGGTGTCGAGCTGCTCGGCGTCGCCGTCGACGCCGAGGTTCACGGGGTCGCCGAGCAGGCCATCGCCCGTGCGCGTGCGTCCAAAAAAGTAGTCGGGAACGTAGAGGTCGGAGAGCATCTTGTGCAGCCGCGGCAACACGAGATACGCGGTGATCGCCCAGACCGGAATGAACAGGAACAGCGCCCAGGGCGAGCGGACGCTCTGGATCGAGATGATGACAGCAAGCCAGCCCGCCGCGACAGTGCCGACGAGGAACGCGAGCCTGTCGAAGACCGTAGACCGCGGAAGCGGCTGCTGCATCTGGAGCGCGAAGCGGCGCTTCGAGATGTGCTCGGGTGCTGGCTCGGGTGCTGGCCCGGTTGCCGGCCCGGCCGCTGGCTCGGGTAC
>JAGNOB010000370.1 GCA_017990305.1 Leucobacter sp. | reverse complement strand
CCACAGCGTGGTGCCGGTGCGGCGATCCCACACTCGCGGGCGGCAACCTTTGCCGCTTACCCGGCACGCGCCGGCCTCGCCGTCGAGTACCGGGATGAGCTCACAGCCCTCCGCCCAGAGTCACACCCGAGCCGAGCGCTCTATGGCGAGTACCTCTCGTGGTTCTTCCGCCGCGCGATCGCCGAGCTGCCTGAGCAGGTGACAGTGATCCACCACCGTGCCCGCGCCGTCGCCGTCGAGAGCCACGGCGGGCGCGAGCGCATCAGGTTGAGCCGCAACGAGCCCCAGACCGAGAGCACTGTGACGGCGGATGCCGTAATCGCGGCGACGGGCTGGCTACCTCGCACTCAGGGCGCGGCAGACACGGCACTCGCCGCGCGCGTTGCGGCGCGCCCCGAGCTCACCTGGGTGCGTCAGGGCAGTCCCGTCGAGCAAGACCTCGCCGCGATCCTTCCCGGCGAAACCGTGATCGTGCGCGGACTCGGCATGGGCTTCTTCGACACCGTCACGCTTCTCACGCAAGGCCGCGGTGGGAGCTTCGTTCCCGCCCCAGGCGAGCCCGGCGGCCTGCGGTACGTCGCGTCTGGCAGGGAGCCGATCGTGCACGTCACCTCCAGGCGCGGCGTGCCGTTCCGGGCGAAGTCACGCTACGGCGCGCTCCCGCCGCGCGCCGAACAGCGCCTGTTGCGCGAGGTCGACTGGCAGCGGGTACCTCGGCCCATCAACTTCGATACCGCGCTCTGGCCGCGCATTGTCGGCGACGCGTTCCTCGCGCACGCCGAAACCCTCGCCAGGGTTCGACCCGAAGCGCTCAGCTCGGGCGGGGACGGCGGGCACCCGGCCACTCAAACCGCGTTGGCAAACATCGAGGCCGCGATCCGCGCGGCGATCGCCCCCGCTGCCGCAGTCACTTCCTCCCCCGACCTCGGCGAAGTCGTCGGCGAGGTCGCCCGCGCCGTTGCCCCGTTCATCCCAAACCCCTCCGACCGCCTGGACCTCGCGGGCGAGATCGTCCCCGTGCCTGGCGAATTCCCGTCGCCTGAGGCGTTCAACGCGTGGGTGGTGGATCGGGTTGCCGCCGACCTTCACGAAGTCGATCTCGGCGCCAATAGCCCTGTCAAAGCCGGGCTGTGGTCAGTGAGTTCCGCGCGGGGCTTCGCTGCCCAGGTCGGCACCCTCGGCGGCTTCGACGCTGAGTCGCGCGCGAGCGGGCTTGCGCTCCTCACCGCGCTCGGGGGCATGGTGGGCTCGGGGCCACCCGCGTTCCGCAACAACGAACTGCTCGCGCTCGCTGCGGCGGGCTTCGTCCGATTCATCGGGCCCAAAGCTACAGTGAGCGTCGACGAGCGCGGGTTCGTCGCAGGATCGGCGACTGTGCACGGGTCGGAGGTCAGGGCGCGCGCCCTTGTCGACGCGTGGATGGAGTTCCACGACGTGCGCACGACGCAAGACCCGTTCACCACCTCGCTGCTCGACGCAGGGCGTGCTCGATCCTTCGCGATCTCCTCTCGCACCGGGGCCACCGCAACAACGGGCGGCATCGACATCGACGCAGCCACAGGCCGCCTCGTCGGCACTGACGGCTCAATCGACGAGAGAGTGCACTTCGCGGGCATCCCCGTCGACGACACGCTCCACGGCACCGTCATCAGCCCGATGCCGGGAACCGACCCCCCAATGCTGCGCGAGACCGACCGCGTTGCAGCGAGCGCCCTCTCGGTCGCGCTCAGGGCCGCAAACACCCCCACCCTCGAAGGAGCCCTCCGTGCCTAACCCCCACACCGACTTCGCGCTCGCGCGCCACTCAGCTCGCCCCGTCGCGCTCGTCACCGGGGCGACGGGAGGCATGGGCTCCGCAATCGTTAAAGAACTCACGGCGACGCACCGAGTCATCGCGGTCGGACGGCAGCGCGAGGAGCTCGACAAGCTCGCAGACGAGACGGGGGCGATCGCCTGGGCTGCAGACCTCACAGACGGGGCGACACTCGCCGAGCACGCCGCGGGCCTCGACAGGCTCGACGTTCTGGTGCACGCTGCCGCCCGAGGAGGGTCGCTCTCAGTCACCGACGCCCGCGCCGCGGACTGGGCCGAGCACTTTGCTGTGAACGTCACGGCGCCAGCCGAGCTCACCCGTCTCACCCTGCCGCTCTTGCGGGCGTCGGAAGGCACCGTCGTCTTCATCGGGTCGGGCGCCGGCACGCGGCCCGTTCCTGGAAGTGCCGTCTACACGGCGACGAAGCACGCGCTTCGCGGTGTCGCCGACGTGCTGCGCATCGACGAGGAACCGTACCGCGTGCGGGTGGTAACGCTCGCCCCCGGCCAGACAGACACTGCAATGCTGCGGGCAAACATCCCGAGCGCCGACTACCGGCCCGAGCGCTACATCAGGCCCGCGTCGGTCGCCGAGACCGTGCGATTCGTCCTCGACGCACCAGCGGACGTACAACTCACCGATATTGCGGTGCGCCCGCGCCAGGAAATCGCCCGGTTGTAAGCGGCCTTCACTGCAGGCCAGTGGGTGGCAGGGTTTGGGGCCGCGTGCGGATGTGTGAACCCTCCGGATTCGCCGCACTCTGCGTTGTTCCCGGCACCGATGACATAGGGTGTTTGCGGGGGCCGTTCTTTGGCCCCTTTTTTCGTATAGAGGCGAGCGCGACGATGTGACGACGGGAGGGTCAGTGTGAAGCTGATCAAGTTTGACCTCCAGGCAGCGGGCGCGCTCAAGAACGCGTTGTCGGAGGCCGAGCGGGCCCTGGATCGCCACCTCGGGTGGCGTGGGGACGGAGCGCACCGCGCAGCGAAAGGGTTCTCCGGCTCATACTCAAAACTCTTCGCCACCGCGAACACGACCGAAGCTGAGGATCGCGGCCGGCTCGGTCGGCTTCAGTGGCGGCATCGAGAGGGACGACCTCAACACGAAGAACGTGTACGCTGCCGAGAGCGCACGTGACGCGAAGCTCACGGGCACCGCCCGCGTGGGTAATACGCTCGCCGGCGGCCATCGAGAGAACCCTGTCGGGATGGAGGAGGTCACCGTGATCGCCACCGAC
>JAGNOB010000369.1 GCA_017990305.1 Leucobacter sp. | reverse complement strand
CCCATGCTCATGCCATGAGCGTACCGGGCGGCGGGGACAACCGGGCGGCTGCTCGTCGTGCCCGCCGCCCGTGTCGTGCGTTAGGAGGCCTTCGACGGCGGCGCGTCGACGCGTACGGGGCCCGTGCGGGGCGGCCGCGGCGCGAACGCGAGCGTGAGTGCCGCACCCAGGGCGATGACGGCGACCGGGAGCAGCAGCGACTGCCCCATCGCGGCGGCGAAGCCTTCCTGGACAGCTGCGGGGAGCTGGCCCCCGCCCATTCCCGCGGCATCACCGTCGCCGAGCTCAGCTGCGAGTCGCGACGCCATGAGCGCCGTGATCGATGCTGATCCGAGTACGGCGCCCACCTGGCGGCTCGTGTTGTACACGCCAGATCCCGCGCCGGCGAGATCCATCGGCAGGTTGAACGTGGTGATCGCCGACAACGGCCCCCACATGCACGCGTTTGCGACGCCGAGCACTGCGCTCGGGATGAGCAGCAGCCAGATCGGCGTGTCAGGCTGCAGCAGTACGAAGTAGAGCAGCATGCCCGCTGCGAGGAGCAGCAACCCAACGGTCGCGATCCGGCGGGGGTCGCCGCGGTCGATGAGTATTCCGATCGGGCGAGCCATCCCCGCCGAGATCACAGCCATCGGCACCAGCATGAGCGCCGACTGCGTCGGTGTCAGGCCGCGGACCAGCTGGAAGAAGAACATGAGCGGCATGCTCATGCTCGTGACCGCGAACCCAACGGTGACGATCGCTGACGTTCCGACCGAGAAGTTGCGGTCGCGGAAGATCCGCAGTGGCAGGAGCGGCTCGCCGCGCTGCACGTGCTGCCACCAGACGAACAGGCCGAGCACCACGAGTCCGACGCCGATCAGCAGCCACACCGAAATCGGGCCCCAAATCTGACCCCAGTTGAAGTTCTCGCCCTCTTGGAGGCCGAAGACGACGAGGAACATTCCGACCGCGCTGAGCACGACCCCGAGCCAGTCGAGTCGGTGCGCGTGCGTTTCGAGTCGCGGGACGTACTTGAGCGCGAGCACGAAGCCAACAATCGCGACGGGCACGTTAATGAAGAAGATCCACTCCCAGCCGACCGCGTCGATGAGGAAGCCGCCGAGAATCGGGCCGACGAGCGTCGCTACGCCAGCCGTGATACCCCAGACAGCCATCGCCTGGCCGCGCTCACGCGGCGCAAAAATGCGGGTGATGACAGCCATTGTCTGCGGCGTCATGAGCGCAGCGCCGAAGCCCTGGAAGACACGCGCGACGACGAGCATCTCGATCGTCGGCGAGAGGCCACACGCGAGCGACGAGAGCGCGAACACGCTGAGTCCGATGAGGTAGACGCGACGCGGGCCGAAGCGGTCGCCGAGCCTGCCCGTGATCAGCAGTGGCACCGCGTAGGCGAGGAGGTAGGCGCTTGTGGCCCACAGCGTCGCCGTCATGTCGGTGTTCAAGCTCTTCATGATCGTCGGGTTCGCAACCGAGACGATTGTCGTGTCGACGAGGATCATGAAGAAGCCGAGGACGAGTGTCCAGAGCGCGGCCCAGGGGCGGATCTCTGCGGGATCAGTAAATTTCTTGGGCACCGGACTAGCTTACGCTGCGCACGGAAACACGAAACCCCCGAGCGGCTAGTGCCGCGCGGGGGTTTCGAGAAATGAAAGCTACTTCACGGCAGCCTTGAGCTTCGAGCCGACCGACACCTTGACGCGCTTGCCAGCGGGGATGTCGATGGTCTCACCGGTGCGCGGGTTGCGGCCGGTGCGAGCAGCGGTGGTCGCCGTCTCGAACGACAGCCAGCCGGGGATCGAAACCTTCTCGCCTGCAGCGACGGTCTCGGAAACAGCTGCGAACAGGCCGTCAAGCACGTTCGAAACTGCGGCCTGGCTCTGGCCAGTCTCAGCGGCGATCTTTGCGACGAGCTCGGTCTTGTTGAGTGCCATGTTGTGTCCTTTCAGGGCGGTGACCGAATTGTGGCCGGCCCCTGATCTATTCGGGGTGTCACCTCCGCTAAGAGGTTCCGATCAGTTTGATCGGTATGAATCTACCCTACGTTTGCCGAAAAGCGGCGCGATTACGCGGATTTCTTCGGACTGCGTGTCGGTTTCGCTGTCGGTGAACGGTCGCGGGCGAACGCCAAGAGGGGCGGGAGGGATCATTTCTGACCCTTCCCGCCCCTCAAAAGCGAAGCGTTGCTACTGACTCAGCAGCAGGTGCTTACCAGCTCGACTTGGTGATACCGGGCAGTTCGCCACGGTGTGCCATGTCGCGGAAGCGAACACGCGAGACGCCGTACTTCGTCAGCACGCCACGGGGGCGGCCGTCGATGACGTCGCGGCTCCGGACGCGTACGGGCGACGCGTTGCGGGGCAGCTTCTGCAGGCCCACACGAGCAGCCTCGCGGCTCTCGTCGGTGCCGTTGGGGTCGATGAGCGCCTTCTTGAGCTCGAGACGCTTTTCAGCGTAACGCGCAACAATCGCCTGGCGCTGCTTGTTCTTCGCAATCATGCTCTTCTTAGCCATGCTTAGCGCTCCTCTCGGAAGTCAACGTGCTTACGGACAACCGGATCGTACTTCTTGAGCACGAGGCGGTCGGGGGTGTTGCGACGGTTCTTGCGGGTCACGTAGGTGAACCCGGTTCCTGCCGTCGACTTCAGCTTGATGATCGGACGTACGTCCTTGTCCTTAGCCATTAGAACTTCACCCCGCGCTTCTTGAGGTCAGAGACCACTGCCTCGATGCCACGTGCATCGATGACCTTGATGCCCTTCACCGAAAGGGTGAGGGTCACCTTGCGGCCGAGTGACGGCACAAAGTAAGTCTTCTTCTGGATATTCGGATCGAACCGACGCTTGGTGCGACGGTGCGAGTGTGAAATGTTGTGTCCGAAGCCGGGAACGGCGCCGGTCACCTGGCACACTGCTGCCATGATGTTTCCTCTCATACCGTGAGACCGGACGGCCTCACCCAAGATTTCTTGTCTGCGAGATCCTGCCGAGGCACTCCTCAACAAACGGTTCCCGCGGTACATGCACTGGGACGGCGCACGACCAAGGGTTAAGCTTACGG
>JAGNOB010000368.1 GCA_017990305.1 Leucobacter sp. | reverse complement strand
ACCCCGCAGACCTCGTGCCCCGCGGCAGCGAGGCCGTCCGCGAGCGCGCGCCCGAGCCTGCGGCTCGCACCAATGATCAAGATCGTCATGCGTATCCTCTCAGCGCGCGGCCCCGGGAATGGTCGAGCGCGGCCACCGCTTGGGTAGCCGCGCTCGGTCGGGTCGCGCGGGTTGGCCCCGTCGGTTACTTCTGGACGGCCGCGAAGCGCCGCGCGACGTCGTCCCAGTTCACGAGGTTCCAGAACGCCTTCACGTAGTCGGCGCGCACGTTCTCGTAGTCGAGGTAGTACGCGTGCTCCCAGACGTCGAGCTGCAGCAGCGGGGTGACGCCGAGCGGCGCGTTGCCCTGCTGGTCGAACAGCTGGAAGATCACGGGGCGCGCCCCGAGCTCATCCCACGCGAGCACCGACCAGCCCGAGCCCTGCACGCCCATCGCTGTCGCGGTGAAGTGCGCGCGGAACTGCTCGAGCGATCCGAAGTGCGTGCCGAGCGACTCGAGCAGCTCACCCTCGGGGTCTCCGCCACCGTTCGGCGAGAGGTTCTCCCAGAAGATGGAGTGGTTGATGTGGCCGCCGAGGTTGAAGGCGAGATCCTTCTCGAGCTTGTTCACGTTCGCGAGGTTGCCGGAGTCGCGTGCCTCGGCGAGCTGCTCGAGCGCGGTGTTCGCGCCGGTCACGTATGCCTGGTGGTGCTTCGAGTGGTGCAGCTCCATGATGCGGCCCGAGATGTGCGGCGCGAGTGCCGAGTAGTCATAGGGCAGATCGGGAAGAGTGTAGACGGACATGTGAGTGTTCCTTTCGTTGACGGTGTGTGGGTCAGTTGTGGGTCTGCGGCCGGGTGCGCTCGGGGCGCTAGAGCCGCTCGCCAAGTCTGGTGAACGCGCGGTCGCGGTAGGCCATCGCCTCGGCGGCGTCGGGCTCGCCATGCGCGGTGTGGATCTCGAGCACCTCGGCAACCACGAGCATCGATGCGCCGACAGGAATCTGCTGCATCGACCGCGCGCGCAGCGCCGAGCGCACGCCAGCGAGGCGGGGCTCACCCGTCGGCAGCGTGCTCCACCCCTGCTCCTGCGTGAAGCGCTCGCCACCCGAGACCGCGAACTCCTGCGCGACGCCGGCCTGGCGCGCGTCGAGCAGGTGCACGAGGAACGTGTCGGCGGCGAGGATCAGGCCCGCGCTTCCCGTGGTGCGGGTGACCGAGAACACGAGGGAGGCGGGTTCGATCGAGACCGAGGCGACGCTCGACGCGGTGAGGCCGACGGGGCCCTCGGGCGTCGCGGCGGTGATGAGTGCGACGCCTGCCGGGTGGTAGCGGAACGCCGATTTGAAGTCGTTCGCGAGTTCAGCTGCGTGCTCGACAGCCGCGTTCGCGAGCGCCTCGCTGACTTCGTGGTCGGTGCCTGCGCTCGTATCGTGATTCATCTCGTTCGCTCCATTTCTCGTGCGTGTTCAAGGAGTTGGGTGCGGTCGACGATCTTGGTCCGCTCGCGGCCGCGCTCGGCCCCAAGGGTGCGCTCGGCCTCGTCGATGCGCAGCCAGCCGTCCCAGCCGACCGAGTGGCTGAGCCGCTCGCAGAGCGCGTCGGCGGCGGCGCTTGACGTGGCGGATCCCTCGCCGCGTTCCTCCCGCTCGGCGAGGTCGACGAGCATGCTCGCGATGGCCTCCGAAGCGTCAGACTTCGTCGAACCGATAAGGCCGACGGGCCCGCGCCTGATCCACCCGGTCGCGTACAGCCCAGGGATCGGCTCGCCCGCGTCGTCGAGCACGCGCCCGGCGCTGTCGGGGATAGTGCCGCTCGCCTCGTCGAACGGCACCCCTGGCACGGGGGTGGACCGGTAGCCGATGGTGCGGTAGACGGCGCCAACGTTGTGCAGCACGGTCTCGCCAGTGGCAGTGATGCGACCGAGCTCATCGGGCTGGGTGCGCTCCATCTCGATCGCGGTCACGCGATCCTCGCCGAGAATCCTGGCCGGCTGCTGGTAGAAGTGCAGGTGCACGCGGCGGGAGGCCGTGCGGGTCGCAGGGTCGATGCTCGCCCACTCTTCGAGCGTGCGCATGATGATCTTGCGCTGGTTGAACTGGGCGATCATCCGCTTGGCGTGGTCGTCGAGCACCATGTCGGCGGGGTCGACGATCACGTCGACGTCGTCGCGTGCGCCAAGCTCGCGGAGCTCCATCGGCGAGAACCGCACGTCTGCAGGCCCGCGGCGGATGAGGAGGTGCAGGTCGCGCACCGGGTTCTGCGTGAACGCGGCTTCGACGTGATCGGGGATGTCGGTCTGGGTGAGCTGCTCGGGGTGCGTGATGATCATGCGTGCGACGTCGAGCGCGACGTTGCCCGCGCCAATGACCGCAACTGCCTCCGCGTCGAGCGGCCACTCCGTAGGTGCGTCGGGGTGGCCGTCGTACCAGGCAACGAAGTCGGCGCCGCCGAACGATCCGGGCAGCTCGGCCCCGGGGACGCGAAGGTCGACGTCGCGGTCAGCGCCCGTCGCGATCACGACGCCGTCGTAGGCCTCGCGCAGCTCATCGATCGTGACATCCACGCCGATCTCGACGTTGCACACGAGGCGAATCCGCGGGTTCTCGAGCACGACGTGCAGCGCGTCCTGAATCTTCTTGATGCGCGGGTGGTCTGGAGAGACGCCGTAGCGCACGAGACCGTACGGGGCTGGGAGCTTCTCGAACAGGTCGATCCGCACCTCTTCGTCGCGGCTCAGCAGAATGTCTGCCGCGTAGACGCCGGCTGGGCCGGCCCCGATGATCGCGACGGTTCGGGTGTGGGTCATGCGAGAACACTCTCCTGTGGTGGTAGCGCCGCGATGAGCGGGTGGTCGCCTGGGATGGGGCCGGTGCGGGCGGCGCCGCCTGGGGATCCGACGGTGTCGAAGAACTCGACGTTCGCGCCGTAGTAGTCCTGCCATTCGCCTGGCAGATCGTCTTCGTAGTAGATGGCCTCGACGGGGCATACGGGTTCGCATGCACCGCAGTCGACGCACTCGTCGGGGTGGATATAGAGCATCCGATCCCCCTCGTAAATGCAGTCGACGGGGCACTCGTCGAC
>JAGNOB010000367.1 GCA_017990305.1 Leucobacter sp. | reverse complement strand
GCGTCGACAGCGATCCACTTTCGCCAACCGCGGCCACGAGCGCCTCGGGCGTCTTCGCGTGGGGCGACACGAAGGTCCCCGCGACGCGCTGGCCGGGTCCCCGGCCGTAGTCGCGCAGCAGGTCTTCGAACTCGCCCCACGCTTTGCGAGCGGGATCCGCGCCGCGACGAATAGCGCGCACGCGGCGAGTGCGCCGCACCGCACGCAGCAGCGAAGGGACTGCGGCAAGAAGAAGGAGCGAGAGGAGGGCCGCCACGGTGAACACCCACGGGCTGGGGCCGACGCCATCCGTGGCACCGGGAGATGCGGGATCTCGTTCCCCCGCTAATTCCTCGTCGGTTAACGGCCGCATCTCACCGGCAAGTTCTTCGTCTTCTGAACCGGGTGCCTCGGGTGTTGCGGTGTCGTCCTCGCGAGCGGCCAGTTCCGCCGCGGTCTGCGCGCTATCAACGCCGCCGCCCTCCGCGCGAATCCCGGCGCCGCCAGGGGTTGGTTCGAATGGGATCCACCCGACATTGTCGATGTAGACCTCCGGCCAGGCGTGCAGTTCTTTGCCTCGCACCGCGACCGGCGTCTCGCCCCGCGCGCGCGACGCGTATCCGACGGCGACCCGCGTCGGCACCCCAAGACTTCGAGCGATAGTCGCGAATGTGGTGGCGAAATGCACGCAGTACCCTGTCTTCGTCGTGAGGAAGGCGTCCATCACTCCGTAGGGGCTCTCGGGGTCTACGCCCGGAACGTACGGCGCTGCCTCGTCGTAGGTGAAGCCACCCCAATTCCGAAAGTAATGCTCCAGCGCAAACGCTGTGTCGGCTCTGTCGTATCCGAGGTCGCTGAACTCAGCCACGAGTGCCTCCAGCGAAGGAGGCAGGGTTCCAGGGAGTTCGAGGTAGGGCTGCAGGTCACTCGGCGCGGCAGCTGCATCAGGAAATACCCTCAGCAGTTCCGGGGGAAGCCAAGCGAGGAAGTTTCTGCTGGCCCCGCCGCCCCAGGGGTAGAGCAACGCCCGATACGCGTCGCCTCGCTCGGTCATGCTGTCGGCCGATGCCGCGGTGCTCGCGTCCTGTGACCAGACCCATTCGTCGGTGTCAAGGGATCCCTCACTCGTGTCACCGACTACCTCGGTTGCTCCGCTTGGCAGCGGAAGCCACGAACTGCGCAGCGCCGCGATGGAGACATCGACAAACTGCCGCTCGTCCTCGCCGTACTCGAACGCGAAGTCCCCCAAGGGCCCATCGCTCGTCCGAACCCCTATGAGTCGCCCGGTATCGGGGGCGAACCATGCTTCCCCACCTGGTGTGCTGACAAGGATCCGCCCCTGGTCGTCGCGCTGACCGCCAGAGAGCTTGCGCAGAGCGGCAAGCTCGGCACCCGAAGCATCGCCGCTGGCCGTGACGAGCACCCGCTCCTCCCCCACTGTCAGCCCGGCAGCGTCGAGATCTTCGTCAGGCAGCCAGGTGCCACCTTCGAAGGTGCTGAGGGTTGCGAGCCGGAGATACACGGCCTGCTCGAGGTCACTCGTGTAGGTGAGCACGGGGACGGTGCTCCCGGCCTGAAGGTCGCGTGCGAGCTCAATCGTGACATCGTCAACGTAGCCGCCCACCGGCGCGTACTGCACGCCACGGTTCCAGCTCGGGGTGCGCACCTCTGGCACGACGGCGAACGCCCCTGCGGCGAGCGCGAAGGCGCCCGCCGCTGCTACGCCACTGAGCAGACTGACTCGAGCAGAAGCGAGCCACACGATGACTGCGATGAGTGCCACCATGCCGAGGAGTATCCCTGTGCTGGCCATTTCGTTCGTGAGCAGCGGGATGAAGAGCGGCGGCACCGCTATGAGTAGGGCTGCGGCGAGCGCGCCGGGTACGCCGCGGCCCGGTCGTGCGATCAACGAGAGCACGAGGATCACGATGCAACTCCACACCCATACGAGGAGTAGCACGACGTCTTGCAGGAAGGGGGTGGGATCCATCGGCGCTATGCCTCGCAGTACCTCGCCTTGGAGCCGCGACAGTTGGAGCGCAGGGTCGGCGGTCCACTCTTGCAGTCGCCCGCTCCCCGCAAACCTTGCGCCCCACAGCGCGAAGCCTGTTGCTCCCGCAATCGACACCACGAGCCAGTGCGGGAGTCTCGTGCCTGCGAGCCCCAGGCAAGCCAGTAGTGTCACCACCGCAGTGATTCCTGCCGCCGTGCCCCACCAGCCTTGCGGTGTGAGCAGTGTGATGAGCGCTGACAGGCTGAGCATCCACAGCCCGCTCAACGCGACACCGATCGCGATCACCCGAAGCTTCGTTGTGGGTGATGCAGTCGCTGTGTTGCGGAGACGAGCGTCAGTCATGGGTCACCGCCGTGGGTTCATCGAGCCGAACGAATGCGAGCGCCCGCATGAGCTGCGATGTGGTCGTGCAGAGCTCTGGATCGGCGGAACCGGCGAGCAGCCGCACGGGGTTTCCGGCGCGGAGCCGGCGCAGCCCGTCGGTGGCCGCGACCGACACCGCGTACTCAAACGAGTCCGCTGTCGGATAGGAAGCTGGATCCGTGTTGAGGCGCAGGTCTACGGCGAACTGCGGTTCCTGCTCGGGCAGGCGGATGAGGAGCTCCCGTTGACGGGCGCTTTGTTTCCAATGAATCTGCCGGACTGGGTCGCCGGCCTGATACTCGCGAACGTCGCCGCCTGGCAGCCCGCGCTGTTCGAGTGCCGTCGTCCGCTGCTGCGCGTCGCCCGCGCCGAGTGCCTCGCTGGCGCCTGGGCGATGTTCCCCGGTGACTAGCCTCGGCAGCACCAGCACCTCAACGCGCTCGTCAGTCTTGATCCGCCGCCTGACCAGGCCGAGCGGGTCTTGGAACTGGACGGCAAGCAGGCACAGCGTCGCTGGCCCACGCGAGCGGAACTCGGTGGTGAGCATTGCCGATACCGCATGCCTGCCGCGCCCCTCCTGAGGTCGCGCGTTCACCGGTGCACTCCGGCGCTGCGGTTCCGTCAGGTACTCGCTGATCTCCCACTCCGCTTCCAGTGCGGCCGCTGGATGCCTCCGTGTCTCGAAGCTCGCGTGTATCGTGAGCGGCTCCCC
>JAGNOB010000366.1 GCA_017990305.1 Leucobacter sp. | reverse complement strand
TCCGCGGCCAAGTCAGTTGCGTGGGAGATTTCAGTCGAAGAGGAGGTCCAACGCAGGCTTCGGAGCGCCGAGGCGGATCGCGTCGTGCTCGAACGCGGGAGTAGTCCCGCGCGCACGCAGGAGCTCACTGATCAGTTCGCGCAATTGCGGGATCTGGTGAGGTTGATGCCTGACGACGAGACGCGCGAGCGGCTCGAAGCGTTCGGGGAAGCAGTGTTTGGCACGGAGGCTAGGGGGCCACTGCGCAGCGACACCCTGTCGGCGCGTGAACTCGAGGTCGTGGCGCAGGTTGCGCTGGGGCACCGCAACGCGGACATCGCAGAGACGCTCTTCCTGAAGGAGTCGACGGTGAAGGCGTACCTCGGTTCAGCGATGCGCAAGCTCGGCGTCAAGGGCCGCTACCAGGCTGTCCTCGCGGCGCGCGCCCAACGCCTGATCCCCTAGAGTCGTCGCCCTCCACGGGAGCGCCCGGTGAGCGCGGGTTGCTCCCCGCGCTCACCGAGGTGGCGGCACAGAACCGACAGCCTCAGTTTCGGTCCCCAAGAGTTTCGCCTGTTCTACCCACGACAGCCCGGCGATGCTCAGCACAACCTTCACGGCCGTGTCAGCAGTGTCTACTGCGGTGATACGCCGATCGCGGAGTGTGGCTTTCGCTGCCTCCTCGATCAGCAGTGCGAGCACATCCGGGCTCATGTCGGCGCGGAATACCCCGGCGTCAATGCCCGCCCTCGTGAGCGAGCTGAGCCGTTGTCTCAGCGGCTCGAGCGCATGCGCTGCGTCTTCGCGGTAGAGCTCGTTCATTGAGATATTCACCGATGCCCGCACCGTCGAGGCGGCGTGCCAGAGCCCCTCTGCGAGGTACACAAGCGCGATGCGCGGGTCGTCGTGCACGGCGCCGTCCGCGATTTCTCTGTATCGTTTGGCACTCACCTCAACGATCTCTCGAAGCAAACTATCGCGATCAGGGAAGTGCCCGTAGAGTGCCCGCCGAGAGAGACCGGCGGCTTGCGCGATACTGTCGAGCGATGCGTTCGGGTGTTCTGCGAGCGCTTCTTGAGCGGCTCGCAACAGCGTTTCGCGATTCTTTGCGGCGTCGCGCCGACGAGCATCGGGCACGAGCTTCAGCACGCTCGGCTCATTCACCGGTTGGGCGGTCATGTCTGTTCGGTCCTCACATCAGCTTGGTCGACTCGAGTGCCTCCATGAGGCGACGGTTGAACGGAATCATCGGCCGACGCAGCACGAGGCCGAGCAGCAGCGCGGGGAGCACGAACAGCGCGAGCGTGCCGAGCGCGATCCAGAAGTCGCCGCCGTAGATCCCCGCGACCGCTGCGCGCAGCGCTTCAATCGCGTAGGTCGCTGGCAGGAACGGGCTGATGTTCTGGAACCAGACCGGGAGGAGCTCGAGCGGGTACGCTCCGCCCGATCCCGAAATCTGGATCACGAGCAGCAGCACAGCGAGGGCTTTGCCCGCGTTGCCGAACGCGACAACGAGGGTGTAGATGATGAGGGTGAACACCATCGAGATCACCCACCCTGCGAGGATGAGCAGCAGCGGATGCGCTGGCTCGATCTGCACGAACAGCACGAGGCCGACCGTGAGCAGCGTGCTCTGCGCGAGCCCGACGAGCGCGAACACCCCGTAGCGGCCGAGGTATTTCTGCGTGAGTGTTGGCTTGGGCTTATCGGGGAGCACATCGTCGCTGACGTCGACGCGGATCGTGACGGTCATGAGGAGGGCGCCCACCCACAGCGCGAGCACGCTGTAGAGCGGGGCCATGCCTGCTCCGAAGCCAACAACGGGGAAGACAGCTGTGCGTTCGACTCTCACGGGCTCGGCGAGCGAGGTCGCGAGCACGCTGGGGCCGGCTCCGATCACCTCGGAGAGCGCGCTCAGGTCGCCGGTGTCGGCGGCCGTCGCAAGGGCGCGCTGCAGCTCACCGAACGTGTCGGCAGTCTCGTTCAGGGATTTCGCGATTTCCTTCGTCGCCTCCCCCGAGCCTGTGAGCACTGAGCGGACGGAGCCCGCGGCACCTGAGAGCGTCGACGAAGAGCCGGCGAGGTCACCCTTAATCCCAGCGACGTCGGCGCTGATCGTGTCAAGCGTCGCTGCGAGCTGGTCGAGCTGCGGTTTCAAACCATCGCGGTATGCGGCTTGCGCGTCGGTAAGTGCGGCTTTCGCCTCGGCGACAGCATCGGCGATACCAGCGTGCGACTGCTGCGCACCCTCGTTGCCCGCGGCGATATCGGTCGCCGCCTGCCGCATCCGGTCGCGCACGCCCTCCTGCCGCGCAATTGAGTTATCAAGGCTCGCGAGCACCCGGGAGAAGCCCGCCTGGGCGGATTCGGGGAGGCTCGGCCCGACCTCGGTTTCGAGCGTCTGCTTCAGGGCCGTGAGCTGGTCGATCTGCACCTGCACGGAATCGGCGAGCGCGCCCAGCGACGCCGCCTGGCTCGCACTCGTAGATCCTGCCTGCGCGAACAGTTCGTCGATGCGAGCGCCGACAGCGTCGTAGCTCCCCGCAGCCGAGCCAAGTGCGTCGACGAGTGACTGCGTCGCCCCTTGGAGGGCCGACTTGAGATCGCCAACGGCGGCGACCCCGCCGCCCACGGCGTTCGAGGTGTCATCGAACGCGTCGCCCGCGGCGGAGACGAGCGATTCGGCGCTGTCGACGAGCGGGATGCTCGTGTTCACGAGCGCGGAGAGCGTGTCGGCGGTGCGCGCGCTCGCTCTGAGCTGCGTCTCAATGCCGGCGACGCGCGCCTCAACGCGCGTAAGCGCGGCCTGGGTGTCGTCGTCCGCGAGGTAGTCAGAGACTGAGGAGACGAGGCCGAGCGCGACCTCGCTGAGGGTCACCGTGAACGCCTCACTGATCTGGGAGGAGACGCCCTCGGCGCCCTGCTCAGTGATCTTCGGGGCGAGCGCGTTCTTCTTCTCGTTCGTGTAGAAGTCGATGTCGGTGCGATCTGCGCCGTCGGCGTAGAACGTCATCATGTCGCTGCTGAACGATGGGGGTAACGCGATCGCGGCGTAGTAGGCGCCGGAACGGGTGCCGTCGATCGCGTCGTCTTT
>JAGNOB010000365.1 GCA_017990305.1 Leucobacter sp. | reverse complement strand
ACCGGGTGTCGAGGTGAGCGTCCGAATCGACTTGACTCCGTATAGGGGGAGGGTCGCAAACGGCACAGCCTGGGAAATCCAGCCGGTGATTCGCGCCTCGGGCGCCGCAGAAGGCGTGGCCCCCAAGCCCGCGAAAAGCAGCGTAACCGCTGTCGGCGCGCTCCAGCACACGACCTCCACCTTCGGCGGTGGGTTCCGCGACGAGTTTCGTGCAGGACAAACGTTCGATTTCAACCTGCGAACGAGCGTTGTCGGCGTAGCCCCTGAACGCGACGACGTGCTCTACGCTGACCTCACTCGGGCGTATCCGCTGAGCCTGACGCTGCCGACGAATATCGAGTTCGTCGCGTTTGCTGAGGGGTCCACCGACGGCGCGTACGATCCGGTGACTCGCACGGTGACGTGGAACTATGAGGAACGCCAACACAATCAGAAATCGGTTTCGCTCCGTGTCGCGGACGCCGCGCCAACGGGCGCCAAGCTCTCGCTCAACAGCGCAGTCGAGGCGCACCTGATCGGCGAGAGCACCCCGGTGAGCGCAAGCGACAAGCGGACGATCACGGTGCTGTCAAATGACCTCGTTGACACTACGCTCGACATGGATGTCGCGACCAACTTCCTCGTCAGTGGTGCCGAGCATGTGTTCATCGCGCCGGAGGACGAGACCTCCGCTCCGGTCACTGTGACGGCGTTGTTGCAGCCGCAGCACCGCGACACCACGAGCGATTTGGGCCTCACGATGCCGTGTGCATCGGCAACGACGGCGCCATGTGGGGACCCCGCGACGTACCCCACTAAGCCGCTGACAGTATCGGTGAAGCGAGGAGATGGTGCGACGGGTGAGGTTGACGTAGAACTGACGCTCACGGATGGCACGACCGAGACTGTCAAGGTCGGTGCCACACCGTTCTCGCTCGATCGCTGGGCAGACACACTCCAAAAGGTAGAAGCGAAGAGTCTTCCGCACCCCGTTGGTAGTTCCACGCACGAGCTCTCGGTCGTACTCGTCGTCCCAGCGGGAGCTGCGATCGACACCGAAGACTGGCTGAGGGAGCATGCGAGCGCCACGGTGACCGCTGACGATAATCCGTCGGAGCAGGTCAAGATAGAAGACGAGCGAGCGAATCAGTTTTTGCGGGGAGCGCTGCACGTTGGTCTCGGCTCGACCGGCGTGATTGGCGGCTGGAGCACCGGCGAGCAGGGCGTTGAAATCAAAGCGTACGTGCAGTGGGCAGCCCCGGCCGGTGAGCGTCGAGACGCGGCTTCGCAAGCGATTCTGCTCCCGGCGGGATTGAAGTTCAACGGGTACTCCTCGGGGGAGGCCAGCTACAGCGAGGTGCCCGACTTCGCTGGCACGGGGCGCACGCTTGTGCGCTTCCACGGAGTACCGTCCATGCACGGCGGAACCATCATGGTTGACACGGACAGCCTGCCGCCAGGCCTCTACGACTACGAGTTGTTCAACGGCTTTAGCGGATTCGAGAACCCGAACTGTACGAGGCTTTATGCGGGCGAAGGCCTCGACCAAGACCTTCAGAAGCGGATCGCCGACGTGTTCGTCGATGGGCAGGCCGACGACGCCTGCCACTCATCCTTCCCGCTGGTCGTCACTGGCAACAAGACGGGCCAGGCGATTGAGAAGTCAGTGCGAGGCGATCTCGATGCACAGTGGCAGACTGCACCCGGAACGGTCGGAGTGAGTGATGACGGCACCGGCACCGCCGAATACCGCATCACCTGGGCGAACACCGGGCCGACAGAGCTGGGCGACGTGGTCATTTATGACCTGCTCCCCGGAACGAAAGATTCTGGAAGCGTGGGACAGCTTGCGGGAATGTCACGCGAATCAGACTTCGATGTGACCCTCGATGACGTCGTCGTGCCTGCCGGATTCCAGGTGGCCTACAGCGAGTCTGACAACCCTTGCCGACCAGAGCTTGGGCAGGCGTCTGGGACGTGTGTCGACGATTGGACCTCGGATGCTCGGGCTGACCTCTCACAGGTACGCGCACTGCGCTTCACCGCAGACGATTCAATGCCTGCCGGTCAGTCCGCGGTGTTCAACATCACGGTCACGCTGCCTGCATTCGGTGAAGAGCAGGCAGCGATGAATACCGCGGCCTCCGGCGCGACCGATTCAACGGGATCAGACGTGTTGTCGATCGAGACGCCATACGTGGGGGCCGGCGGCGTGCTCCGAGGGCCAGACTTCGTGGCATCTAAGCAGAGCTCGGTCGATGAAGGCGCCCCGGTTCGTCCGGGCGACGAGATTGAGTACACCCTGGACATACGGAACAAGGGGACGTTGCCAGGCGAGTTCGCATTCGACGATGTCCTCGCTGAGGTGCTCGACGACGCTGCTCTTACGAAGCAACCAGTCGCAACGACCGACGGAGCCGGACACGTCGCTGCGGCTGTTGTGGGGGACCTTCTTGAAGTGAGAGGGGCGCTCGGATCTGGCGAGACCGCGACCGTCACCTATTCAGTGACAGTGACTGAGGAAGCCGCCGACCGCGGCGATGATCTGCTGCGCAACGCGCTGGTTGCGGAAGGCGAGACCCCAGCAGACACCTGCGGGGCCGACGATACGACGTGTACGGTCCACCGGGTCGAGGATATCCTCGTCGAGAAGTCTGCTGTCCCGGAGTCGGGTAGCGCCGTAACCGGTGGCGACACTGTCGGCTACAAGATCAAGCTTCGGAACCTCGGTAAGCAGCCTGCCTCGCCCGAGTTTGTGGATCACCTCGCTGGGGTGCTCGATGATGCGACGTTGACCGGTGGCCCGCAGGTTGACACTAACGAGGTAACCGCGGAGCTCGTTGGCTCGCAGCTGCAGATCGCCGGTGACCTCGAGCCGGACGGCTCCGCAATCGTGAGCTACGAGGTCGCGGTTCCCCTCGACGCTGCCGACCGCGGGGACGACCTGCTCCGCAACATAGTTACGCCAGCAGGCGAGACCCCCGATGAAGAATGTGTCGAGGGGAGCAAGACTTGCACTGAGCACCCGATCGAGGATGTCTCCTTCTCAAAAACCGCGAGTCCCGCGGCGGGCACTGCGGTGAAACCCGGCGAGGAC
>JAGNOB010000364.1 GCA_017990305.1 Leucobacter sp. | reverse complement strand
TCATCGAGCCGGGCGTTGGTGCAGGAACCCATGAAAACAGCGTCGACCGGAATTTCCTTCATCGGTGTGCCGGCCTCGAGATCCATGTACTCGAGGGCGCGCTCAGCTGCGGCGCGCTCGTTCGGATCCGCAATCTCTGCGGGGTTGGGAACGGTGTCACTCAGGTGGACACCCTGGCCCGGGTTCGTACCCCATGTCACGAAGGGTTCAAGGGTGCTCGCATCGATCGTTACCTCGGCGTCGTAGACGGCGCCCTCATCGGTCGGAAGCGTCTTCCAGTATTCAACCGCTGCGTCCCAGTCAGCGCCCTGGGGCGCGTGGTCGCGGCCCTTGACGTACTCAAACGTCTTCTCGTCTGGTGCGATCATGCCAGCGCGAGCGCCAGCCTCGATCGACATATTGCAGATGGTCATGCGGCCATCCATCGAAAGGTTGCGGATCGCCGAGCCACGGTACTCGAGTACGTAGCCCTGGCCACCGCCGGTGCCGATCTTCGCGATGACGGCGAGGATGATGTCTTTCGCTGTCACGCCCGGGCGAAGCTCGCCCTCGACGTTGATCGCCATTGTCTTGAACGGCTTGAGCGAGAGCGTCTGCGTCGCCATGACGTGCTCAACCTCGCTGGTGCCGATCCCGAATGCGAGCGCACCGAAAGCGCCATGCGTCGAGGTGTGGCTGTCGCCACACACGACTGTGATGCCAGGCATCGTGAGCCCGAGCTGTGGGCCAACGACGTGAACGATGCCCTGCTCCTTGTCTCCGAGCGGGTGCGAGCGCACGCCAAACTCTTCGACATTGGTGCGAAGCGTGTCGATCTGGACGCGGCTCGTCGGATCTTCGATCTGGCGCGTGATGTTCAGCGTCGGGGTGTTGTGATCCTCCGTGGCGATCATCAAGTCAACGCGACGGAGCGGCCGATCTGCGACCCGCAGGCCGTCAAATGCCTGCGGGCTGGTGACCTCGTGGATGAGGTGCAGATCGATGTAGATGAGGTCAGGGTCGCCTGCCTCACCCTTGACGACCACGTGGTCGTCCCAAAGCTTCTCGGCCAAAGTCCGAGGGGAAATCGTCGGGGGCTTCGTGTCAGTCATTGCTTCTCTTCATTCTCTTGCTTCGCTGGAATCGAGCCATCAGGCTACGAACGCGAGTGGATCGGCCGTGCAAGAACCCCGCGACGGGCGGCCGTGGGCTAGATCCCGTCGCGGCCACGAAGAAGCTGGTGCCGCTGACGCATGATGAAGAGTCTAACACTCAGCCCCAACGATCAATTCCCCTTCGAAGAATCTCCGGTCGCGCCGTCCTCGTCGAGGGAGGGCTCGGCCGCACCCAAGTGCAGCGTCTGACCGGTCGCGCGCGCAACCTGCTTCGCCTTCCACACGCTCGCCACGGTCGAGATGACCATCGCCGCGAGGATGAAGAGGAGCGACATACCCGTCGTGATCTCAGGAACCGGGACTGGCTGGCCACCGTTGATGAACGGCAGCTCGTTCTCGTGGAGCGCGTGGAGTATGAGCTTGACGCCGATGAACGCGAGGATCGCAGCGATGCCGTACTTGAGGTACGGGAGCTTCTCGAGGAGACCGCCGAGCAAGAAGTAGAGCTGGCGCAGACCCATGAGTGCGAAGACGTTCGCCGTGAACACGATGAACGGGCTCTGCGTGATGCCGAAGATCGCTGGGATCGAGTCGAGGGCGAAGAGCAGGTCGGTTGCACCGAGAGAAATCAGCACGAGCATGAACGGGGTGAACATGCGCTTGCCGTCGACGGTCGTGCGGAGCTTGCCGCCGTCATACTCGTCAGAGAACGGCATAACCTTCTTGACCTGGCGGATAATCCAGCTGTCGCCCTGATCATCGTGGCCCCCCGGCTTCACCTGCTGCCACGCGGTCCAAATGAGCCATGCGCCGAAGACGAAGAAGACCGCGATGAAGCGCTCGATGACTGCGGCACCCACGAGAATGAAGATGCCGCGGAAGACGAGGGCGAGCACGATGCCGATCATGAGGGCCCGCTGCTGGTAGGCGCTCGGCACCTTGAACGCGCCGAGGATCAGCACGAAGACGAACAGATTGTCAATCGACAGGCTGTACTCAGTGAGCCAGCCGGCGACGAACTCGGTCGCGTGCTGCGCATCGGCGAAGAAGTAGATCGCGACGGCGAACAGGAGCGCGAGGAGGACATAGAAGCCAACCCAGAGGCTCGCCTCACGCATCGACGGAACGTGGGGCCGTTTGATGATGAGCAGCAGGTCGACGATGAGGATGACGGTGAGCAGGATCATGGATCCTACTTCAAACCAGAGCGGGAGTGCTGTTGTCACGGTTAAGAATTGCTCCTTCGGGATAGCGCAGGGTGCGCAAAACTCCGAAAGTCTCTCCCCGGAACCAGCCTGTGCAGGTGGTTCCGCGCTCGAACCGGCTGCGCGATCTGCGCACAGCGTATTGACGACACGAGCGAGGTGGAATACTCCCCTTCGCAGAGAGCAAGTATAACCCCCACCAAGCAGAAAACGGGGCAACCCTCTGCCCCGCGCGTGCCTTCACCCAGGCGCAAGCACTTCTCTGTGGGATAACATGTGGCTCTCCAAATCCGAACTTTTACCATTACCACGGGAGAACACACGTGAACCAACGCTCGATGCCGCCAATCCAGCGCAGCACCGACCGCGGCCCCGGAGCCGCCTCGCGCACACTCGCGGGCTTCATTTTCGCGAGCCGCTGGCTGCAGGCGCCCCTCTACTTGGGGCTCATCATTGCCCAGGGCGTCTACGTCGTGCTCTTCTTCGTCGAGCTTTGGCACCTGTTTGAGAACGTGATCATCTCTGGCAAAATCACCGAGACCGACGTGATGCTCAGCGTGCTCGCGCTCATCGACATCGTCATGATCGCGAACCTCCTCATCATGGTCATCATCGGCGGCTACGAGACGTTCGTCTCGAAGATTCGCGTCGAGGGGCACCACGACGAGCCCGAGTGGCTGTCACACGTCAACACGAACCTGCTCAAGGTGAAGCTCGCCGTGTCGATCATCTCGATCTCTTCGATTCACCTCCTGAAAACGTTCATTGAGGTTGGTCGCATGG
>JAGNOB010000363.1 GCA_017990305.1 Leucobacter sp. | reverse complement strand
CCTCCGCACAGAGCAGAGGCCGGTCGGCCGCTTGGTTTCAGATTGGAAACCATGCGGCTGACCGGCCTCGGCTAGCGGCGGAATGCATGCTCAGGGGCACCAGTAGGTGGGACGCCTGAGCGCGGCGCGGTTAGGCCGCGGGGGATTCCGCAGCGGGAGACTCGGTACCGGCGTCACCCGTTGACGCAGCGTCGGTACTCGCGCCGCGGCCACGTCCGCCGCGACGCCGGCGGCGACGTGGAGCTGCCTCACCGTCTGGGCCGGTAGTTGGCGCCGGTGCGCCGGGCTCGCTGCCGCCCGCTGCATCGTGGCCGTGCTGCTCGTGCCCGTGTGACTCGTGCCGGCCCTGACCCTGCGGGTTTGCGCTGCGCGTGCGGCGGCGCGTACGTGGCTCTCCGCTTTCTGCGCTGCCATCGGCCTTTGCCTCGGAACGAGCGTTTGAACGCCCGCCGGAGGTGCGGCTGCGGCTGCGGTCTCCGCTGCGCTCACCGCGGGGAGCGGTCTCCTTGATTGGCGTTGCCTTCAGCCGGCCCTTGGTGCCCTCGGGGATGTTCAGGTCAGTGAAGAGGTGCGGCGATGACGAGTACGTCTCGACGGGCTCGGGGATGCCGAACTCGAGCGCCTTGTCGATGAGCGCCCACTTGTGCATGTCGTCCCAGTCGACGAACGTGACAGCGATGCCCGTGCGGCCCGCACGGCCGGTGCGGCCGACGCGGTGAAGGTACGCCTTCTCGTCATCGGGCACAGTGTGGTTGATGACATGCGTGACGTCGTCCACGTCGATGCCGCGTGCCGCGACCTCGGTCGCGATGAGCACATCTTTCTTGCCGGTCTTAAACGAGGCCATGGCGCGCTCGCGCTGGTCCTGGTTCAGGTCACCGTGCACCGCAGCGACATCGTAGCCGCGGTCGGTCAGCTCCTCCTGCAGGCGGGCAGCGGCACGCTTGGTCCGCATGAAGATCACGGTCTTCCCGCGGCCCTCGGCCTGCAGGATGCGGCCAATGACCTCGTCCTTGTCGAGCGAGTGCGCGCGGTAGATGATGTGCTCGATGTTTGCCTGTGCCTGGCCCTCGTCCGGGTCGGTCGCACGGATGTGAATCGGGTTGGACATGAACCGGCGTGCGAGCGACACAATGATGCCTGGCATCGTTGCAGAGAAGAGCATGGTGTGGCGGCCCGCAGGAGTCTGGGAAAAGAGCTTCTCGATGTCAGCGAGGAAGCCGAGGTCGAGCATCTTGTCCGCCTCGTCGAGCACCATCTCGCGGACGTTTCCGAGATTGAGCACCCGCTGGCTTGCAAGGTCGAGCAGGCGTCCCGGGGTGCCGACGACGATCTGTGCACCCGCCTTGAGCTGTTCAATCTGGCCCTCGTAAGCCTTGCCGCCGTAGATGGGGACGACGGTGGCCGCGCGGCCCTTCGCTGCAAGCTCGAGGTCCTCGTACACCTGCATTGCGAGTTCGCGCGTCGGCACGACGACGAGCGCCTGTACCCCGGGCTCGGGGTTGGCGCCGATGCGCTGCAAGAGTGGCAAACCGAAACCGAAGGTCTTGCCGGTGCCGGTCTTCGCCTGGCCGATAATGTCCTGCCCGGTGAGAGCGAGGGGGATGGTCTGTTCCTGAATAGGGAATGCTTCGGTGATGCCCTTTTCAGCGAGCTGATCAACCATGTCTTGGTCGATGCCGAGTTCTACAAATGTGGTCACGCCTGGTCCTGTTCTGTGTTCGATTGTGCATTGCTGCGCGTCGTACAGGGCGCAGCCTCCGTCACTCCAACGGCGACGAAGAAAAATACGTGTTCTCCCAGTCTATGGGGGCAAGGCGACAGTTGCGTGATTTGCGCTGTGTTTTCACTATGCGGCTACGCATTCCCGTGTTGCCCGTTCTCGGCGGTAAGCTAAGCAACGTGTTCGACTGGATCCGTAGGCTGCGCAAGAAACAAGCGCCGTCAAAAGCGTCGCTGTCCCATGCGAGCGATGCGGAAACCGAGCGCGTCGACCTCGCAGAGTTCGCCCCAGGCATCATGCCGTTTCTCGGGCTGACCGCCTACCTGCAGCTTGAACTGTATGAGGCTGCGACCCGCGGCGTCTCCGGGGCAGCCACACTCGAAGCGAAAGAAACGCTCGCCCGCGTCGCCGGCGAGACGCTCTCGAAACAGCAACGCCTGGCCGATGAAATCCGCCGCCGCGGAGCCGAGCCGCACGAAGTGATGCGCCCCTTTACCCGAGTGATCAACGACTACGTCGAGCGCATCGACACCGATGACTGGCACCAGCACGTGCTGTCGCTGTACCTCGTCGGCGGTCTGTTTGACGACTTCTTCGCGAGCCTCGCGACAGGCCTCAAAGACTCCTACCGGACCGAAGTCATTGCCGTGCTCTCCGGCGGAGAAGGGCGCGCAGCGCTCAAGGGGCTGCTCGAGCAAGCACTCGAAGACGACCCGAAACTCTCGAGCTGGCTTGCGCTCTGGGGCCGACGCCTCGTCGGGGACACGCTCCTCGTCTCGCGCGCGGTGCTGAGTCTCAGCGAGAAGCGCGAGTTTGTCGAGAGCGAGGTCGAGCCCGTGTTCACCGAGCTCATCGCCGACCACATTCGCCGCATGGACGGTCTCGGCCTCACCGCCTAAGGATGGTGCCGCCCGTGAAGAACCTTCTCGCGCCGCCGCACTGCCGCTACTTCGAGGCGGGCCTGTGCCGGTCGTGCACGTTCATTGAGACCCCGATCGACGCTCAGCTGGACACGAAGCAGCAGCGGTGCGCGGAACTCCTGCCCGGGGTCCCCGACGCCGCTTGGTTGCAACCCGTTTCCGGGGGAGTCGCAGGCTTCCGCAACCGCGCCAAGCTCGCGGTTGGCGGAGTCGCGGGCGCGGTGACGCTCGGGATCCTTGACCGCGGCGGCGAGGGCGTCGACCTCACCGACTGTCTCATTCACGAGCCGGGCATCCACGCAGTGATCCCGGTGCTCGCGAGCTTCGTCAATGATCTGCGCATTGCCCCGTACTCGGTGCCGAAGCGCGCTGGCGAACTGAAGTACGTGCACGTTACGATCAGCCCTGCCGGCGAGCTCATGGTGCGCTTTGTCGTGCGCAGTGAGGACGGGCTGGCAGCGATCCGCCG